>JAEZHR010000211.1 GCA_023416415.1 Pseudomonadota bacterium | reverse complement strand
GGGCGAACAGGTGCGGCCGGTGCGGACGATGACCTTGGCAGCCGAGCAGCCGGAAGCCGTCGCTGAACTGTCCGGCGAAGTGCGCGCCCGTGTCGAATCGCGCCTCGGTTTCCGGGTGCCGGGCAAGATTGTCGCGCGGCAGGTGGAGGTCGGCAGCACCATCAAGCGCGGCCAGGTGCTGATGCGGCTGGATCCGCAAGACCTGCAGCTGGCCCGCCTGCAGGCAGAGGCGGCATTGAAGGCAGCCGAAAGCAATCGCGACCTTGCGCGCGCGGAGCTGGGGCGTTACCGCGAACTGCGCGAAAAGAACTTCGTCAGCCAGGCGGCCCTGGATGCAAAGTTGGCCGCCGCGCGTTCGGCCGAGGCCAGCTACGAACAGGCGCAGGTCGCCTTGCGCAACCAGACCAACCAGGCCGGCTACACCACCTTGGTGGCAGACACCGATGGGGTCGTGACCGGTGTCGACGCCGAGGTCGGGCAGGTGGTGGCCGCCGGAACGCCGGTGGTGCGCGTGGCACAGACGGGCGAAAAGGAGGTCGTCGTCGGCATCCCCGAGGACAAGCTGCAGCTCCTGCGCAGCATGAGCGACGTGCGGGTGCGCATCTGGGCGCTGCCGGACCAGGAGTTCGCTGGTCGCGTCCGTGAAATTTCTCCGGTTGCCGATCCGGCGACGCGAACCTATACCGCCAGGATCGCGCTGCCGGCGGCGACGCCCCACGTACAGCTTGGCATGAGCGCCTACGCGATATTCAACGGCGCCGTCAGGCAGAAGGCGATTCGCGTTCCGCTGACGGCCTTGCTGCGCCAGCAGGACGGCAACGCATTGTGGGTGGTGGAGGACGGGGCAGTGCGCGCAGTTCCCGTGCAAGTGGTGGATACCGTCGGCAACGACGTGCTGGTGGCGGGTGATATTGCGCCCGGCCAGACCATCGTGACCGCCGGGGTCAATCTGCTCCAGCCAGGCCAGAAGGTGAAGATTCTGGGTGCCGATGGGTTCGGCGAATCGAGCGCGGCAACTCCCGGGAACGCGTGATGAACCAGGATCGCTTCAATCTTTCGCGCTGGGCGCTGGAGCACATTCCGCTCGTGCGCTACCTGATCGTCGCCCTGCTGATCGGCGGCGCGCTCGGCTATTCCCGCCTCGGCCAGGATGAGGACCCGCCGTTTACCTTCCGCGCGATGGTCGTGAGCGCGGTCTGGCCGGGGGCCACAGCCCTGCAGATGGCCGAGCAGGTCACCGACAAGCTCGAACGCAAGCTTCAGGAAACGCCGTACATCGACATCATCCGAAGCTATTCCAAGCCCGGCGAAACCTTGATCATCCTTCAGCTGCGCGAATCCACGCCACCAGCCGAAACGCCAGGCGCCTGGTACCAGGTGCGCAAAAAGATCGGCGACATGCGCAACACGCTGCCGCCAGGCGTGCTCGGCCCCTTCTTCAACGACGAGTTTGGCGACACCTACGGCTCGATCTTTGCACTCTCGGGCGAAGGCTTCAGCTACGCCGAGGTCAAGGAATATGCCGATTTCGTGCGCCAGCAATTGCTGCGCGTACCCGCGGTTTCGAAGGTCGAGCTTTACGGCGAACAGGACGAGAAGATCTACATCGAGTTCTCGCAGAAGAAATTTGCGCAGCTCGGCATTCCGCTCGATGCCATCGTGGCCCAGCTCAATGCGCAGAACGCCGTCGCCTCGACCGGCGTGCTGGTGACGCCGACCGACAACCTGCAGGTGCGGGTGACCGGCGCACTGATGTCGGTGCGCGACCTGGAAAACCTTGAGCTGCGTGCAAATGGGACGACATTCCGGCTTGGTGATTTCGCCACCATCAGGCGCGCCTATCAGGATCCGCCGCGCGAAAAGGTGCGCTACAACGGCAGGGAAGTGATTGCCCTGGGCATTTCGATGGAGAAGGGCGGCGACATCATCGCGCTCGGGAAGAACCTCGAACGTGCCGCCGCGGAGCTGCAAGCCGAGCTGCCGGTCGGAATGGAGCTGGAGCGGATAACCGACCAGCCGGCGGCGGTGTCGACTTCCGTCAACGAATTCCTGAAGGTGCTGGCAGAAGCGGTGCTGATCGTGCTGGCGGTGAGTTTCCTGTCGCTGGGTCTGCATACCCGGCCACTGCGGCTCGACATGCGCCCCGGCCTGGTCGTGGGTCTGACCATTCCGCTGGTGCTGGCCATCACCTTTCTGTTCATGTACGTCTTCAACATCAACCTGCACAAGGTGTCGCTCGGAGCCCTGATCATTGCGCTTGGCCTGCTGGTCGATGATGCAATCATCGCGGTCGAAATGATGGTGCGCAAGATGGAAGAAGGCTACTCGCGTTTCGACGCTGCGATCTTCGCCTACAACTCCACAGCCAAGCCGATGCTCACCGGCACGCTGATTACTGCCGCAGGTTTTCTGCCAATCGGCCTGGCCAAGTCTGCTGCAGGCGAGTACACGTTTTCCATGTTCTCGGTCAATGCCATCGCGCTGATCATGTCCTGGGTGGTGGCGGTGGTGTTTACACCCTACATCGGCTATGTGCTGCTCAAGGTGCGGCCCGCCGGCCCGGACGGTCACCATGAAGTGTTCGACGGGCCGTTCTATCGCCGTTTCCGAGCGGTGGTGAACTGGTGCGTCGAATGGCGCAAGACCACTATCGTTGCCACGCTGCTGGTTTTCACGCTGGGTGTGCTGGGATTCAGGTTCATCGAGCAGCAATTCTTTCCGGATTCCGCGCGTCCGGAGCTGATGGTCGAGCTGTGGCTGCCTGAAGGCAGTTCCTTTGCCGCGACCGAGGCGCAGGCGAAGAAGTTCGAAGCTTTCCTGGCGCAGCAAAAGGGCGTGCAGAGCGTGACCAGCTGGGTCGGTACCGGAGCGCCGCGTTTCTACCTTCCGCTCGACCAGATATTCCCGCAGTCCAATGTGGCCCAGGTCGTGGTGCTGGCGACCGATCTCAAGATGCGCGATGTGCTGCGCCTGAAGATTCTCGATCTGTTCGAGAACGACTTTCCCGAGGTGCGCGGCCGGGTCAAGCTGCTGCCCAACGGGCCGCCTGTCCCGTATCCGGTGCAGTTCCGGGTCAGCGGCCCCGAGGTCGATGTGGTGCGGCGGATCGCCGATCAGGTCAAGGACATCATGCGCGCCAATCCGAACGCGGTGGGTGTCAATGACAACTGGAACGAGCCGGTCAAAGTGCTGCGGCTGGATCTCGATCAGGACAGGCTGCGCGCACTTGGCGTGAGCTCCGAATCCGTGATGCGCACCGCGAACACGGTCCTTTCGGGTACGCCGGTTGGCCAGTTCCGTGAAGATGACAAGCTGATCGACATCGTGGTGCGCCAGCCGCTGGACGAGCGCTCCACGCTCGACGCGCTCGAACGTGCCTACGTTCCTACTGCCAACGGTCGCGCCGTGCCGATGTCCCAGGTGGCGCGCATCAGTTTCGCGTGGGAGCCCGGGGTGGTCTGGCGCGAAGGACGGGAGTGGGCCATTACCGTGCAGTCGGACGTGGTTGATGGCATCCAGGGCACCACCGTCTCCAGTCAGATCGATCCCGAACTCGAAAAGCTGCGCGCGACGCTGCCGCCTGGATACCGCATCCAGCTCGCTGGCGTAGCCGCTGACAGCGGCAAGGCACAGGAATCGATCGTAGCCAACGTGCCGCTGGTCGTGTTCATCATCTTCACGTTGCTGATGCTGCAGCTGCACAGTTTCTCGCGCTCCCTGTTGGTCTTCCTGACCGGTCCGCTCGGCGTGGCAGGGGCCGCCATGGCATTGCTGCTGCTGCAACGGCCGTTCGGCTTCGTCGCACAGCTCGGCGTGATCGCCTTGTTCGGCATGATCGTGCGCAATTCGGTAATCCTGGTCGATCAGATCGAACAGGACATCAAGGCAGGCGCCAGCCAATGGGACGCCATCGTCCAAGCCGCGGTGCGCCGCTTCCGTCCGATCATGCTGACGGCGGCCGCTGCCGTGCTGGCCATGATTCCGCTGTCGCGTTCGGTCTTCTGGGGGCCGATGGCGGTGGCCATCAT
>JAEZHR010000163.1 GCA_023416415.1 Pseudomonadota bacterium | reverse complement strand
CGACGCAGGCGTATCATTCCCGTCTGTTCTTCGCACTTTCACCGAGCCTTCCACTGAACTTGTCATGAACCAACTCGAACAACTGAAGCAGTACACCACCATCGTCGCCGACACCGGCGATTTCCAGTCGATCAAGGCCTTCGCCCCACGCGACGCCACCACCAATCCCTCGCTGATCCTCAAGGCCGTGCAAAAAAACGATTACCGTCCGCTGCTGGAGAAGGCCGTGCGCGACAGCGGCGACGCCGCAACCGAACATGTCATCGACCGCCTGCTGATCGACTTTGGCGTGGAAATCCTCAAGATCATCCCCGGACGCGTGTCGACCGAGATCGATGCCCGCCTGTCCTTCGACACCGAAGCCACGATCGCAAAGGGACGCGAACTGATCGCGCTATATGAAACCTCAGGGGTATCGCGCGAGCGCGTGCTGATCAAGATTGCCTCAACCTGGGAAGGCATACGTGCCGCAGAAGCCCTGGAAAAGGAAGGCATCCGTTGCAATTTGACCCTGCTGTTCTCGCTGCCGCAGGCTGTCGCCTGCGCCGAAGCCGGCGTGCAGCTGATATCGCCCTTCGTCGGCCGCATCTATGACTGGTACAAGAAATCGACCGGCGAGGAATACAGTGGCGCGAACGACCCGGGCGTGCAGTCGGTGCAGCGCATCTACAACTACTTCCGCAAGTTCGGCTACAAGACCGAGGTGATGGGCGCGAGCTTCCGCAACACCGGGCAGATCGTCGAACTGGCAGGCTGCGATCTCCTGACCATCAGCCCGGAGCTGCTGCAGAAACTGGCCGACGGGAATGCGCCGGTGCAACGCCGTCTGAGCCCGGAAAACGCTCACTCGACCAACGTGCAGAAAATCCCGATGGATGAAAAGACCTTCCGCTTCATGCTCAACGAAGACGCAATGGGCACCGAGAAGCTGGCCGAGGGCATTCGCCAGTTCTGCGCGGACGCGGTCAAGCTTGAAAAGATGGTGGAAGCCCTGCGCTGATTGCGCGAAGCGCTCCACGCCCGCCCGCAGCGCTGACCCGAAAGGCAGCGCCGCCACCAATTTCACTCGCAACCGGAGCCGCCGTCACGCTCGATGCCTTCGCGCTTGACCGAATTCGATTGCGAAAAAGTGCACAGTCATGCTAAAAATGCGAACGCGCAGTTTGTGACACAAAGTTAATCACGAAATTGACGCAACCACCGCCTTCCCGGACCACATGGGGAGCGGCGAAAAAGCACAAAAACCGGCGGCATGACCGCACGGAGGAGACATGGTGGTATTGCAAATCGCGCTGGCCGGGATTGCGCAGGGATGTATCTACGGCTTGATCGCGCTTGGTTTCGTCCTGATCTACAAGGCGACCGAAACCGTTAACTTCGCGCAGGGCGAGTTGATGATGCTGGGTGCATTCGTCGGCCTTTCCTGCGTCACGCTGCTTGGCATGCCGTTCTGGGTGGCGATCATTGCCACCATGCTGGCGATGCTCGCCTTCGCCATGGTCATGGAGCGCAGCCTGCTGCAGCCCCTGCTTGGCCAGCCAGCCTTCACGATCGTCATGGTGACCATCGGCTTCGGTTATCTGGCCCGCGGCGTCGCCACGATGATCCCGGCCTGGGGCACCGACACGCATGCCATGCCGGCTCCGTACAAGGACGAACTGCTGCGCTTCGGCGCCGAGGGCTCGCCGCAGCTCGTCGCCTCGATGGAGCAGGTCGTCATCATCGCCGCCACCATCGTGCTGTGCGCGGTGCTCTACCTGTTCTTCCGCTACACCCGCCTGGGCATTGCCATGCAGGCGGCCTCGCAGAATCAGCTGGCGGCCTTCTACATGGGCATTCCGGTGCGCAGGCTCAATTCCCTGGTCTGGGGCATCAGCGCTGCAGTCGCCGCGATCGCCGGCATCCTGCTCGCTCCGATCACCTTCGTGCACTCCAACATGGGCTTCATCGGCATGAAGGCCTTTCCCGCCGCAGTGGTCGGCGGATTCGGAAGCATTCCTGGCGCGATCGTGGGTGGCCTGATCATCGGCCTGGTCGAGTCCTTCTCCGGTTTCTACATGCCGGAAGGCTTCAAGGATATCGCTGCCTATGTGGTGGTACTGGTCATGCTGGTAGTGAGGCCGAACGGACTGTTCGGCGAGAAGCTGCGCAAGCGCGTCTGACAACGATTAGCGAGAAAGCCCGATGCGTTTCCTGTTCAAGACCGATTACAACCAGGACCTGCGCCTGCTGAAACATGAGGGCATGCGTTTCTGGTACGGCGTGCTCGCCGTGCTGCTTGTGATCGCCCCCTTCGCGCTGGACGAGTACTACCTGTCGCAGCTGGTCTTCGTGCTGATCTATTCGATTGCGGCGCTTGGATTGATGCTGCTGTCCGGTTTCACCGGCCAGGTTTCACTCGGTCATGCGGCTTTCATGGCGGTCGGTGCCTACGCGCAGGCCTATCTGGCGGCGCGCGGCTGGCCCTTCGTCTTCTCCATCTCGGTCGCCGCTGCGCTGTCGGCCATCACGGGTGTCCTTATCGGACTGCCCGCGTTACGAACCAAGGGCATGTACCTTGCGATCGCAACGCTGGCATTCGGCTTCATCGTCGAAGAGATTCTGGTGCGCGCGGAAGGCATCACCGGTGGCAGCGCCGGCATGATGCTTGAGCCGATCAATCTGTTCGGCTTCGCCATCAACACGGAAGTGCGTTTCTACTTCGTCGCGCTGGCATTCACGGTCGGCGTCACGCTGGTGGTGCTCAACCTGCTGCGCAGCCCGACCGGACGCGCCTTCGTCGCCATTCGCGACTCCGAGATCTCGGCTCAGAGCATGGGCATCAATCTGGCCCGCTACAAGACCCTCGCCTTCGCACTGTCTGCCGCGCTGGCCGGAATCGCAGGTGCCTTGTATGCGCACAAGCTGCGTTTCATTTCGCCCGAGCAGTTCAGCATGGTTCAGTCGATCGAGCTGCTGATGATGCTGGTCATCGGCGGACTGGGATTCGTGCATGGCGCCTTCTTCGGCGCGGCGTTCTGGATTCTGGTGCAGCAGATGATCGTGTCCTTCAAGGACTCCCTGCCCGATTGGCTCGCCTACCAGACCGGTCTGCAGCCGACCATCTTCGGCATCATCCTGATTGCATTCGTGCTGTTTGAGCCCATGGGCCTGTATGGACGCTGGCTGAAGATACGAACCTACCTCGAGCTGTTTCCGTTCTACCGGCGTGGCATGTTCAAGCGCCAGAAGTCCTACATGAAATCGGAGCGATTGAAATGAGCGCGCCACTGCTGCAAGCCGAGCACCTCACCGTACGCTTCGGTGGACTGACCGCAGTCAACGACGTCAGCTTCGACGTCCATGCCGGGGAAATCTTTACGCTGATCGGCCCCAACGGAGCGGGCAAGACGACCACCTTCAACCTCATCAGCGGCCTCTACCAGCCGACTTCGGGCACGATCCGCTTCAACGGCGAGCGCATTTCCGGCATGGCACCCTACCGGGTCGCCGAACTGGGCGTGGCGCGCACGTTCCAGAACATCGAATTGTTCGAGCACGCCACTGTCCTGCAGAACCTGCTCATCGGCCGTCATACGCAGCGGCGCACCTCGCTGTGGCAGGAAATGTTCTTCACGTCGGGCGTGCGCGAGGCGGAACTCGCATTCCGCCGTGAAGTGGAGAAGGTCATCGACTTTCTGGATCTTCAGCACTACCGCGATGCACTGGTGGCCGGCTTGCCCTACGGCGTGCGCAAGGTGGTCGAGCTGGCGCGCGCGCTGGCCATGCAGCCGAAGCTGCTGCTGCTGGATGAGCCCTCCTCCGGACTCAACACGGAAGAAACCGACGACATGGCCTGGTGGATCAAGGACATCAGGGCGGAACTCGGCATCACGGTCATCATGGTCGAGCATGACATGTCGCTGGTTTCGCGCGTGTCGGACCGTGTGCTGGCATTGAACTACGGCCAGGTGCTGGCGACCGGCACCGCCAGCGAAGTCCAGTCGCATTCCGCCGTGATCGATGCCTATCTGGGCGGGGTGGCGGCATGACCGATATCCTGCAGCTCAACAACGTCGAGTCCAGTTATGGCCCGGTCAAGGCGATACGTGGCGTTAGCCTGAAGGTGAAGCAAGGCAGCATCGCGACGGTGCTCGGGTCCAACGGCGCCGGCAAGTCGACCATCCTCAAGACCATCTCCGGCATCATCGATCCGCAAAAGGGTTCGATTCAGTTTCGCGGCGAGCCGATCCAGAAGACAGACCCTGCGAAGATCGTGCGCAAGGGCATCGTGCACGTACCGGAAGGACGCGAGGTATTCCCGCTGCTGTCGGTCTACGACAATCTGCTGATGGGCTCATTTACCCGCTCGGACCGCGACGGCATCGCGCGCGACATCGAAGCCGCCCACACCTACTTCCCCATCCTCAAGGAACGCGCGAAGCAGGAGGCCGGCCTGCTCTCCGGCGGCCAGCAGCAGATGCTCGCCATTGCGCGCGGACTGATGGCCAAGCCCGAAGTGATGCTGCTGGACGAGCCCAGCCTTGGCCTTTCTCCCAAGCTGACCAAGGAAATCTTTGAAATCATCCGCCGCATCAATGCCGAGCGCGGCACTACCATCCTGCTGGTCGAGCAAAACGCGAACGTGGCGCTGAACTATGCCGATTACGGCTATGTACTGGAGGTCGGACGCATCGTGATGGAAGACACCTGTGCCGCTCTGCGCGAGAAGGATGACATCAAGGAGTTCTATCTCGGCATGAAGGAAGCCGGCGTACGCGGTGAGCGGCGCTGGAAGCGCAAGAAGAACTGGCGTTAGGACGAAGAGAATGCAGCAACTCAAGATCAACGACGATTCCGTCATCGTTCCCGGCGACACGGTTTCCCGCATGTTCGTCAACGCGGTGCGGATGCGGCGCAACAAGGTTTGCCTGCGGCAGAAGGAATTCGGCATCTGGCAAAGCATGACCTATGACGAGGTCGAGCAGGCTGCGCGCGAGATCGGACAGGGTCTGATCGCGCTCGGCTTTGCGCCAGGCGAGCGCGCCTCGATTCTTGCCAACACCGTACGTGAATGGTTCTGCACCGATCTCGGCGTTCTGTGCGCAGGCGGCATCTCCAACGGTATCTACCCGACCGACTCGGTGGATCAGGTGGAGTACCTGATGCAGGATTCCGGCTCGGCCTACGTGTTCGTGGAAGACGACGAGCAGCTCGACAAGGTGCTGGAAGTGCGCGAACGCTTGCCGGAGCTGCGCAAGATCGTGGTCTTCGACATGGAGGGCCTGCGCGACCTGAACGATCCGCAAGTGATCAGTCTTGAAGCACTGCGCCGGCTGGGGCGCGAATATCAGGCGGCCGATCCGCAGGCACGCGAACTGGAGTGGGAGCAGCGGCTCGACGCACGCAAGCCGGAAGACGTTGCGATCCTGATCTATACCTCGGGCACGACCGGCAAGCCCAAGGGGGCAATGCTCTCCCACAGCAACATCATCACCTCCGTGCGCGGCTTCAATGCCGTGCTGCCGCAGATCGAGGACGACGAGCGCATGTGCTTTCTGCCCTTGTGCCACGTGGCGGAGCGGCTGGGCGGCGCATTCTTCGCACTGTACTCGGGCGCACGGCTGAACTTCGTCGAGAATCCGGAAACGATTCCCGAGAACGTGCGCGAGATCTCGCCCACCATCTTCCTCGCCGTCCCGCGCATCTGGGAAAAGTTCTACTCCGGCGTGATGATCTCGCTGTCCGAAGGCACGACGCTGGAAAAGCTCGCCTACAAGAAAGCAATCGCGATCGGCAATCAAGCGGCCGAGCACGTGCAGCGCGGCGAGAAGCCAGCGGGTTGGCTGGCCTTTAAGTTCTGGCTGGCGCGTGTACTGGTGCTCAACAACGTGCGCAAGTCCATCGGCATTCACCGCTGCCGCTATCTCGCCACCGGCGCTGCGCCGATTTCGGCGGACCTGATTCGCTGGTATCTGGCGCTGGGTGTGCCGATGATCGAGGTCTGGGGCATGACCGAGACCACCGGCGCCGGCACCGCCAATCCGGCCGACCGGATAAAGCCCGGCTCCATCGGACTGGCCGCCCCCTTCTGCAACGTACGCATCGATTCGCAGACCAGCGAGATTCTGGTCAAGGGCAGCAACGTCTTCATGGGTTACTGGAACCAGCCCGAGAAGACCGCCGAAGCCATCGACGCCGACGGCTGGCTGCATACCGGCGATGTCGGCACCGTCGACGAGGACGGCTACTTCCGGATCACGGACCGGATGAAGGACATCATCATCACAGCCGGCGGCAAGAACATCACGCCGTCCGAGCTGGAAAACGAGCTCAAATTCTCGCCCTACATCACCGACGCCGTGGTCATCGGCGACAAGCGCCCCTACCTGGTGTGCCTGATCATGATCGACCAGGACAACGTCGAGAAGTACGCGCAGGATCACGATATCCCGTTCTCGAACTACACCAGCCTGTGCCGGGCACCGGAAGTGCTGGCGCTGATAGAGCGCGAAATGCAGCGTGTCAACGAAAAGTTCGCGCGCGTCGAACAGATCAAGAAATTCCGACTGATCGAGCAGAAGCTGACCGCCGAGGATGAAGAACTGACCCCGACGATGAAGCTCAAGCGCAAGCTGGTCAACCAGAAATATGCCGACATGATCGAAGGCATGTATAAGCAGGCATGAAGCTTGACGAGTATTAATGTTCCATCCCCGCCGATTTTCAGAATCTGAGAACCGGTTGCCACATAGAGCCGCATTACAACGAAGGAGACATGCATGAAACTCAAGGTAGGATTACTCGCTCCCTTGGCCGCCGCAGGCCTGCTGGCTGCCCCGCTTGCACAAGCCCAGACTCAGGGCGTGACCAAGGACGAAATCGTCATCGGCAGCATCCAGGATCTCTCCGGCCCTATCGCGGGCTTCGGCAAGCAAACTGCCAACGGTATCCGGATGCGGGTGGAGGAAGTCAATGCCGCCGGCGGTGTCCATGGCCGCAAGCTCAAGCTTGTGATCGAGGACAGCGGCTACGATCCCAAGCGCGGGCTGCTCGCGGCGCAGAAGATGGTCCAGCGCGACAAGATCTTCGCGATGATCGGAACCATCGGCACCCCGGTCGTGATGGCCACCCTGCCGGTTCTTTTCGAGCGCAACGTATTGCACCTGTTCCCGCTGACGGCGGCGCGCGAAATGTACGAGCCGCTGCACAAGCTCAAGTTCTCCTTCGCGGCGCCCTATTACAACCAGGCGCGCAGCGCCGTGCAGTACATTGCCAAGGAACGCGGCGGCGACAAGTTCTGCATCATCTATCAGGATGACGAATTCGGTCTGGAAGTGCTCCAGGGTGCCGAGGAAGGCCTGCAGAAGATCGGCAAGACCTGGACTGAAAAGACCACCTACAAGCGCGGTGCGACCGACTTCTCGTCGCAGGTTGCGCGCATGCAGGGAAGCGGCTGCAATGTGGTTGTGATGGGCACCATCATCCGGGAAACCATCGGCACGATCGCTACCGCGCGCAAGATGGGCTGGAATCCGATGTTCGTCGGCACCTCCGCGTCGTACACCGAGCTGATCCACAAGCTCGGCGGCCCGGCCATGGATGGCTTCTATTCGGCCTTCCAGATTGCCGTTCCCTACACCGATGACGCTTCGAAGAACGTGCGCGACTGGGCCAACCGGTACAAGGAAAAGTTCGGCGAGGATCCGACCGTGTTCTCCGCCTACGGCTATTCGATGATCTCCA
>JAEZHR010000076.1 GCA_023416415.1 Pseudomonadota bacterium | reverse complement strand
ACTCGGCGATGTTGTCGAGATCGATCATGGTGATGGCGCCAATGGCACTGCGCGCCAGCGCCTCCACCACCCACGAACCCACTCCCCCCACGCCGATCACGCACACGTGCGCCGTGCGAAAGCGCTCCAGCGCATGGGTGCCGTACAGGCGGGCAATGCCGCCGAAGCGGCGCTCGAAATCGATGTCGCCCTCGATGGGCCGTTCATGCGCGGTGGCGGGATCGACAAGGGAAGCAATAGCGTTCATCGGCGCATTTTAACGGACGGAAAGCACCGATGTTTACGAATGGAATGCTGCGTGTTCCGATGCGGACACAGATTTGTCGATTGGAAAATTTGACGCCAGACAAGAATGACAAACCGCCAATCAGTACAGTCCAAGTGCGCAAACCCTCGCTTCGATCTAGAATTTGTGCAGTCGTCATTCACCGGAAATGCACAATGTCAATCGCGGATTTGCGCAAGGATTATTGCCGCGCCAGCCTGTCGGAAGAGGACGTCGATCCCGATCCTCTCCTGCAATTCAGCAAATGGTTCGAGGAGGCGCTCGCGGCTCAGGTTGCGGAACCGAACGCCATGTCACTGTCGACGGTCGACGCCAGCGGCCGCCCGTCCTCGCGCATCGTGCTGATCAAGGGCGTGGATGCCGGCGGCTTCACCTGGTTTACCAACTATGAAAGCCGCAAGGGACAGGACTTGCATCAGCACCCGCAGGCCGCATTGCTGTTCTACTGGACGGAGCTGGAGCGCCAGGTCCGCATTGAAGGGCGGGTCGAGCGCGTCTCCGAGCAAGAGAGCGATGCCTATTTTCACAGCCGCCCCCTCGGCAGCCGCATCGGCGCGCACGCTTCGGCACAGAGCCAGCCGCTGGCCGCGCGCAGCGAACTGGAAGAGCGCGTGGTGCGGCTGGCCCAGGAACTAGGCAACGATCCGCCGCGCCCGGCACATTGGGGCGGCTACCGGCTGGTGCCGGATTACGTCGAATTCTGGCTGGGGCGACCGGCGCGCCTGCACGACCGTATCGTCTACACGCTGCAGGCGGACGGAAGCTGGAAACGGCAGCGGCTGCAGCCCTAAGGGCACCCTCGGCGCCCGATGCACCCTAGGCGTTCTGCACCGCAGCCATCCGATCAACCCGATCGTCGGGCCGGAGGCCGGACGCGCTTGGATGGAGGTGCGACGTGTTTTGGGAACGCAAACTCGAAACCTGGGCAGAGGAAATGCGCATGCGCACACCGGTGCCCTTGCGGGTCGAATTGTGGAACGGTCAGCAGTTCGATCTTGGCTCCAACGGCAAGCCCCGGGTGACGGTAAAGGTCCCGCACGCATCCGCCCTCACCTGCCTGCTCACCCCTTCGCTGTACAACCTTGGGCGCGCCTATGTCGAAGGCGAGATTGACGTCGAGGGACGCTCGGCTGAGATCATTTCGGTCGGCAGCGAACTGGCCAAGCGCAGCCTGAAACCCGAAGGCAAGTTCGGCCGCATCGCGCGCACCTTCCAGCACAGCAAGAAGCTCGATCAGGAAGCGATCCGCTACCACTACGATGTCTCCAATGCGTTCTACCAGACATGGCTGGACGAGAACATGGTCTATTCCTGCGCGTATTTCGAGACCGGCGAGGAAGACCTGGGCGCGGCCCAGATGAAGAAGATCGACCACATCCTGAACAAGATCCAGCTGCAACCCGGCCAGACGCTGCTCGACATCGGCTGCGGCTGGGGCGCACTGGTAATGCGTGCCGCGCAAAAATACGGAGCACGCTGCGTGGGTGTGACGCTGTCGCAGAACCAGTACGCGCTGGCGACCGAGCGCGTCAAGCGCGCCGGCCTCGAAGATCGCATCGAGATCCGGCTGCAGGACTATCGCGACGTGAGCGGGCAGTTCGATCGCATTACCAGCGTAGGCATGTTCGAGCACGTCGGCGCCAAGCATCTGGTCGAGTACTTTTCGAAGATGCGCGCGTTGCTGGCTGATGACGGCATGGCGATGAACCACGGCATCACGACCACCGATGCGAAGAACGGCGAGACGGCGTACGGCGGTGGCGAATTCATCCATCAGTACGTTTTCCCGCACGGCGAGCTCGAGCACATCGGCACCGTGTTGCTGGCCATGCAGGAAGGCGGACTGGAGGCCTACGACGTCGAAAACCTGCGCCGCCACTATGTGCAGACGCTGGAAATCTGGTCGGAGAATTTCGACGCGAATGCGGAAAAGATCCGCACCATGGTTGACGACAAGCGCTTTCGCATCTGGCGCGTCTACCTGGCCGGCTGCGCCTATGCCTTTGCTCAGGACTGGATCTCGCTATACCAGATCGTCTGCACCAAGGCAGGCGGCGATCCGAAGCTGCTGCCGCGCTCGCGGCGCTACATCTACGAGACGTAGGGAAGAATTCTAGATGCGTACTCGCGCAAGGCATCCATGCCGGGTTCCTTGCGCGGCCAGACGAGCCCCACGCCGTCGTTTTCGTAGCGCGGCACGACATGCATGTGCAGGTGGGGCACGGTCTGCCAGCCGGCCGGCTTGTTGGCCTGAAGAAGCGTGATGCCGTCAGGGGCGTAGGCCTGCTGCACAGCCTTGGCAATACGATGGGCGGTGCGCATCATCGCCACCACCGACGCCTCATCGGCATCCATCAGCGTCTCGTAGGGCTTGCGTGTGGCGATGAGCACATGGCCGGGATTCAACTGTCCGGCATCCATGAAGGCAAACACCAACGCGTCCTCATATACCTTCGCGCATGGCAGCTCGCCGTTCATCAGGCGCTCGAATACGGTCGGCATCGTTCTCACTCCTCCACCGCAGTGCGCACCTTGGCCGCAAAGTGCGAGCGCAGCTTCGCTACCTTGGGCGCGACAACGAAGGCACAGTAGCCCTGCAGCGGATTGTTTCGGAAATAGTTCTGATGGTAATCCTCGGCCCGGTAGAACGCGGGCACCGGCTTGAGCTCGGTCACGATCGGCGCGTCCCAGACGTTCGCCATCTCCGCAATCACCTGGCGCGCAATCTCCTCCTGCTCGGGCGTATGGAAGAAGATCACGGAGCGGTACTGCGGACCGACATCGTTGCCCTGGCGATCGACCGTGGTCGGATCGTGAATGGTGAAGAAAATCTCGAGGATTTCGCGATAGCTGATCGCCTGGCGATCGAACTCGATGCTCACCACTTCCGCGTGACCGGTCGTGCCGCTGCACACCTGCTCGTAACCCGGGTCCGGCACATGCCCTCCGGCATATCCTGACACCACACGCTTCACGCCCTTGACCTCCTGGTACACCGCTTCCAGACACCAGAAGCACCCACCGCCCAATGTTGCCGTTTCCGTGGCCATCCTGTTCTCCTGCGAGAGACTACTCGGGACAAATTCTCGCACCGCATCCGACTTCGCGGCGCACGAGAACCGGTTCGATATAACCGAACCTCATGACTTTATCGCAAAGGACGGCATCAGCCTATCTGCGAACGCAAGAGTCGGTGAAGCAATGGCAAGACACACGGGAAGCGGGCGATTTGGGCATAATGGGCGAAAGTTTCCGGATCATCGATGTCACACCCTCTTTCTTCGGCCGCCGCGCCGGAATTCGATTCACGCCAGTTCCGCAACGCGCTGTCCCAGTTCGCAACCGGCGTTACCGTCATCACGACGCGCCTCGACGACGACAATTTCCTCGGACTGACGGCAAGTTCGTTCAACTCCGTCTCGCTTGCCCCGCCGCTGGTGCTGTGGAGCCTGTCGCAGGGCGCCTCCAGCCTGCCTGTGTTTTCAGGCAATTCGCACTACGTGATCAACGTTCTGGCCGGCGATCAGCGCGCACTTGCCGAGCGTTTCGCAACACGCATCGAGAATCGCTTCGATGGCGTGGGCTTCCAGCTCTCGCACACTGGCTTGCCCATCCTTAGCGGCGTGAGTGCGTGGTTCGAATGCCACAATCGTAGCCGTTACCCTGAAGGTGACCATGTGATCTTCGTCGGGGAAGTGGAGCGCTGTGAAGTCTCGCCCAAGCCAGCGCTGGTATTTCACGGTGGACGATTCAGGTCGACGGTGGAAATTTGAAATCGTCGCTCCGGCGCACGCCGGAACCCGGCGTCATTGAAGCCAGGGTGTGCCGCCGGAGATGACAGACCGCATCAGCCCTGAATCAGCCGCGCCAGCACGCCCTGCGAATCATGCGCCGCACGGCGCAGGCGGTCGTTGATGCCACGCCAGGCCTCGTCCGCCGGCGGAACTTCCACCACGATGATGTCTGCAGCCGCAGAATCCAGGGCACGCAGGGCCGCATATAGATCGTGCGCATATCCCTGCGGATTTTCGGGCAAGTGAACGACTGCCTCGGCCTCGGCTTGCCGCAGCGTGCGCAACATCAGCGCCACCTTGCGTTCCGCGGCAAACAGCTCTTTCAGCACCGATTCGAGGTGCTCAGGCGCGACCAGCGCGACAGGCGTGCCCGGCGCATAGTGCGCTTCGAGCGTCCCGGAGGCGCGCGGAGCGGCAGCGTCGGGACTTCGGGGCGCGACGCCGAGCACGCGCTCGATATCTTCCACACTGATGGCGCCCGGGCGCAACAGCACCGGACCGTGGGTCTCGAGGCGCGACAGGTCGAGGATGGTCGATTCGATGCCGACCTCGCTCTGGCCGCCGTCGAGGATGGTGGCGACAGTGCCGTTGTCGCCAAACTCATCGCGCACGTGCTGCGCGGTGGTCGGGCTGACGTGGCCGAACTTGTTGGCCGATGGCGCGGCCACACCGCCCTGCCCGTTCCGGAATGCACGCAGCAATGCCTGCGCGACCGGATGCGCGGGACACCGCAAGCCTATCGTGTCCTGGCCGCCGGAGACGGCATCCGGAATTCGCGATGCCCGCCTGAGAATCAGCGTCAGCGGCCCCGGCCAGAAGGCATCGATCAGGCGGTGCGCCTGTTCCGGCACCTCGCGCGCCCAATGGCCGATGTCGGCGCCAGGTGCGAGATGCACGATGACCGGATGATTCGGCGGCCGTCCCTTGGCGGCATAGATCGTTGCCACCGCCTGCGGATTCTCGGCATCGGCGCCCAGTCCGTATACGGTCTCGGTCGGAAATGCGACCAGCTCGCCCGCTTCCAGCTTGCGCGCGGCATCCGCGATGGCAGCGCTGTCAGAGGCAGACATGATTCAGAGCGAAATACCGAGGATGACGCAGGCGGAACGCAATGCCTCCTGCGCCGCCTCGGGCGTCGGCGCGACGAAGGTGACATGACCCATCTTGCGCCCGCGTCGCGGCTCTTCCTTGCCGTACAGATGCAGGTTGGCACCCGGCAGGGCCAGCACCTTGTCCCATGCAGGCTCTCGCGCGGCATCGCTGCCGGGCTCGAACCAGAGGTCGCCGAGGATGTTGAGCATCACGGCCGGAGAATGCTGGCGCACGTCGCCCAAGGGCAGACGCGCCATCGCGCGGGCCTGCTGCGCGAACTGGCTGGTAAGGCAGGCGTCGATCGTGTAGTGACCGCTGTTGTGCGGACGCGGCGCCATTTCATTGACGACCAGAGAACCGTCCTGCAGGACGAAGAACTCGATGCACAACACGCCGACGTAGCCGAGCCGCTCGATCAGCGCCAGCGCTGCCTGCTGGGCCAGCGCCGCGCGCTCGCCACAGACATTGGGACCGGGAACGGTGGTGGTAAAGAGAATGCCGTCGCGATGCACGTTCTCGGCGATCGGATAGACCACCGAAACGCCGTCTGCGCCGCGCGCAGTGAGCACGGATATTTCGCAGGCCAGCGGCAGCATTTTCTCCAGCACGCAGGGCACGCCCTTCATGCCGGCAAATGCCGCACGGACTTCTTCACGCGTCTTTACGCGCACCTGCCCTTTTCCGTCATAGCCCATGCGCACGGTCTTCAGGATGCCGGGCAGAAGCGCTTCGGAGAACGTATCGACATCGGCCTCCGACAACACAGGATGCCAGGGCGCAGGCAAAACGCCCGATTGCGCGCCGCAATCGGTGAAGAAGCGCTTTTCAGCCAGACGATCCTGGGCAATCGACACGCAGGCTGCGGCTGGCGCAACGAAGGTCCGCTCGGCGAGAAAGGCCAGGCTTTGCGCCGGCACGTTCTCGAATTCGGTAGTCACGGCCGCGCACAGACACGCGAGTTCGGCCAGCGCGGCTTCATCGGTGTAATCGGCGCAGATCAACCGGTCGGCAGCATGGCCGGCCGGGCAATCGCGCGCCGGCTCCAGCACGGCAACCTTGAAGCCCATCATCTGGGCGGCGTGCACGAACATGCGGCCGAGCTGGCCGCCGCCCATGACGCCCAGCCAGGTAGCGGGCATGGCGGCAGGCAGGATGGGGACGAGCTTTTCTGTCATTGCGGCAGGGTCATGGCGCGCGCGGCCTCGGTCTGCTTTTCGCGGAAGGTCTGCAGACGGGCGGCAAGCGCATCGTCGATAGTGGCGAGCATGGCGACCGCCGCCAGAGCGGCGTTCGCGGCGCCGGCCTCGCCAATAGCAAAGGTGGAAACGGGAATGCCCTTGGGCATTTGGACGATGGACAGCAGGGAGTCCTCGCCGCGCAGGTATTTCGACGGGACCGGCACACCAAGCACCGGCACGATGGTCTTGGCCGCGATCATCCCCGGCAAGTGAGCGGCACCGCCGGCGCCGGCGATGATGGCACGCAGGCCACGCTCGCGCGCCGACTCCGCATAAGCAAACATCTCGTCCGGCATGCGGTGTGCGGACACGACCTTCGCTTCATGCGCGATGCCGAATTCCTTCAGGATCGCGACCGCATGCTGCATCACCTCCCAGTCCGAGGAGGAGCCCATGACCACGCCGACTTGCGGCTTGTCTGCTTGTGCCATGTCAGTTCACTTTCAGGTTGGATGTCATCCGGGCTGCCGTGATTCCGAACGCCGTACGCAATCAACGGCTTTCGGGCGCAGGCATGCGCTGGCGTTGGCTTGCTGCCGCCTTCAGGACGGCAATCAGTCCTTCAGGGCTTCGCCTGTCAGGCGTTGCAGTGCCTCGCGGTACTTGGCGCCGGTCTTCTCGATCACGTCGTCCGGCAGCTTCGGCGCAGGTGGCGCCTTGTTCCAGTCCTTCAGCGTTTCAAGATAGTCACGCACGAACTGCTTGTCGAAGGACGGCGGCGAACTGCCCGGCGCATACGAATCCGCCGGCCAGAAACGCGAGGAATCGGCGGTCAGCACTTCATCCATCAGATGCAGCGTACCGTTCTCGTCCAGGCCGAACTCGAACTTGGTATCGGCGATGATGATGCCGCGCGAGGCTGCATAGTCGGCTGCGGTCTGGTACAGCTTGATGCTCACTTCACGCATCTTCACCGCGAGTTCCTTGCCGATGCGGTTTTCCATCTCGGCAAAGCTGATGTTTTCGTCATGCTCGCCAAGGTCGGCCTTGGCAGCCGGCGTGAAGATCGGCTCAGCCAACTTGTCAGCCTGGCGCAGACCGGGCGGCAAGGCGATGCCGCAGATCGCGCCGGTGACCTGATAATCCTTCCAGCCGGAACCGATGATGTAGCCGCGCACGACCGCTTCCACCAGAATGGGTTTCAGACGCTTGGCGACCACGGCACGACCACGCACCTGCTCGGCTTCGTCGGCGGCCACCACCGATTCCGGTGCAACGCCGGTCAGATGATTCGGCACGATGCCCGAAAGTTTTGCGAACCAGAAATTGGACATCTGGTTCAGCACCCTTCCCTTGCCCGGGATCGGTTCCTTCATGACGACATCGAATGCGGACAGGCGGTCGGTGGTGACGATCAGGATCTTGTCGTCGCCGACCGCGTAGTTGTCGCGCACCTTGCCGCGGCCAAGAAGAGGAAGGGAGGAAATGGAGGACTGGTAGAGGGCGTTCATCGCGATTTCCGAAAACCAAACCGGCGGATGCAGCCGCATCCGCCGGTTTGACTTGTCTCAAAAGCGAGATTTTACTGCAGTTACTGGACGATCTGAGCCAATTCGCCCTTCAGGTACTTTTCTGCCATCTTTTCCAGCGGGATCGGCTTGATCTTGGCGGCCTGTCCTTCGCAGCCGAAAGCCAGGAAGCGCGACTTGCAGACGGCCTTGGCGGCTTCGCGTGCCGGCTTCAGGTATTCGCGCGGATCGAACTTGGACGGATTTTCGACGAAGAAGCGACGAATCGCTGCCGTCATCGCCAGACGGATATCGGTATCGATGTTGATCTTGCGCACACCGTACTTGATGCCTTCCTGGATTTCCTCGACCGGCACGCCGTAGGTTTCCTTCATGTCGCCGCCGAATTGACGAATCTCGGCCAGCAATTCCTGCGGCACGGAAGAAGAACCATGCATCACCAAATGGGTGTTCGGAATGCGTGCGTGAATTTCCTTGATGCGTTCGATCGCCAGGATGTCACCGGTGGGTTTGCGCGAGAACTTGTAGGCGCCGTGCGAGGTGCCGATGGCGATCGCCAGCGCATCGCACTGGGTCCGCTTGACGAAGTCCGCGGCCTGGTTGACGTCGGTGAGCAGCTGTTCGCGGGTCATCGTGCCTTCGGCGCCGTGACCGTCTTCCTTGTCGCCCTTCATGGTTTCCAGCGAACCGAGCACGCCCAGTTCGGCCTCGACCGTCACGCCGATGGCGTGCGAGAACTCGACCACCTTGCGCGAGACTTCGACGTTGTATTCGTAGCTGGCGACCGATTTCCCGTCTTCCATCAAGGAGCCGTCCATCATCACCGAAGTGAAACCGGACTTGATGGCGGCCATGCACACAGCAGGCGACTGGCCGTGGTCCTGATGCATGACGATGGGGATGTGCGGATAGGCTTCGACTGCGGCTTCGATCAGGTGGCGCAGAAAGGCTTCGCCCGCGTATTTGCGCGCGCCGGCGGAGGCCTGCATGATCACCGGCGAACCCGCCTCATCAGCCGCCTGCATGATGGCGGTAACCTGTTCCAGGTTGTTGACGTTGAACGCCGGCAGGCCATAGCCATTTTCGGCGGCGTGGTCGAGCAATTGACGCATGGATACGAGAGGCATGGCTATTCTCCAGATAATAAGTAAGTGATATTCAGTATTCGCCGATCTTCACGATCTTCAAGGCATTCGTGCCGCCGACCTGCCCCATCGGCTCGCCCCAGGTGAGCACAATCATGTCACCCTTCTGCACGACACCTTTGGCAAGCAGCAAATCCTGAGCAGCCTTGAATACGGCCGCCTGGTCTGTCGAATGCGCGAGCTCGAAGGTCGTGACGTTGCGAAACAGCGAAACCTTGCGCTGAGTCGTCAGGCTCGGCGTGAGGGCATAGATTGGAATGTCGATGTTGTGACGGCTCATCCAGAGCGCGGTGGAACCGGACTCGGTGAGCGCTGCGATCGCCTTCACGCGCAGGTGATAGGCGGTAAACAGGGCGCCGTAGGCGATGGTCTGGTCGATGCGCGTGAAGGTCGCGCTCAGGAAGTCAGCATCAAGCTTCACCACGTCCGACTTTTCCGCTTCCATGCAGATGGCGGACATCGCCTCCACCGTCTCGACCGGATATTTTCCTGATGCGGTTTCCGCTGAAGTCATCACGGCATCGGTGCCGTCGAGGACCGCATTGGCCACGTCGGAGACTTCCGCGCGCGTGGGCACGGCATTGACGATCATCGACTCCATCATCTGGGTGGCCGTGATCGCCAGCTTGTTGGACGCACGCGCCATTCTGATCATGCGTTTCTGCAATGCCGGCACCGCGGCATTGCCGACCTCCACCGCAAGATCGCCACGCGCCACCATGATGCCGTCGGACGCGTCGAGGATTTCCTGCAGGGCGGGGATCGCTTCGGCGCGTTCGATCTTCGCGATCATCAGCGGCTTGTGCCCGTGCGCCTCGCCGGCAATGTTGGCCAGCTGGCGCGCCATGATCATGTCGGCCGCACTCTTCGGGAAGGACACGGCAAGGAAATCCGCCTGGAAGCTCATCGCGGTCTTGATGTCTTCCATGTCCTTGGCCGTCAATGCGGGCGCGGACAGGCCACCGCCAAGGCGGTTGATGCCCTTGTTGTTGGACAGTTCACCGCCAATGCGCACCGTGGTATGGATCGCGCCGCCGACCACCTTGTCCACCACCAGCACGATCAGGCCATCGTTGAGCAGCAGCACGTCGCCGGCGCGGATGTCGCGCGGCAGGTCCTTGTAATCAAGACCGACGCGCGCCTGATTGCCCAGTTCGCAACCGGCATCAAGAATGAACTTGCTGCCGTTCTCAAGATGGATCTTGCCCTGCTCGAACTTGCCGATGCGGATCTTTGGTCCCTGCAGGTCGGCCATGATGGCCACTTCGGTATTGCATTCGGCCGCCGCCTTGCGCACCCGCGCCGCGCGGTCGATGTGATCCTGCGCGGTACCGTGCGAGAAATTCAGACGCACGACGTTCACCCCGGCACAGATCATCCGTGTCAGAACGACGGGGTCGCTCGAAGCCGGCCCGATAGTGGCAACGATCTTGGTGGCACGCACGGCACGAACCATCGCTCAGTCTGCCCGCTGCTGCAGGATTTCGACCGCAGGCAGGGTCTTGCCTTCCAGGAATTCGAGGAAGGCGCCACCGCCGGTCGAGATGTAGTCGATGCGGTCGGCGATGTTGTACTTGGCAATCGCCGCCAGGGTGTCGCCCCCGCCGGCGATCGAAAAGCCTTTGGAATCGGCGATCGCCATGGCCAGCGTCTTCGTGCCTTCGCCGAACTGATCGAACTCGAACACGCCGACAGGACCGTTCCAGACGATGGTGCCGGCCTGTTTGATCTGTTCGGCCAGCGCGGCAGCGGTCTTCGGACCGATGTCGAGGATCATGTCATCGTCCGCGACATCCTTGACATCCTTGACGGTGGCGACTGCGGTCGCTGCGAATTCCTTGGCGCACACGACGTCAACCGGAATCGGCACCGAGGCGCCACGCTTGCTCATCATGTCGAGAATGGCCTTGGCTTCGTCGACGAGATCGGGCTCAGCCAGCGACTTGCCGATATTG
The DNA here is from genome assembly GCA_023416415.1 of Pseudomonadota bacterium. Lineage (GTDB taxonomy): Bacteria > Pseudomonadota > Gammaproteobacteria > Burkholderiales > Burkholderiaceae_D > Noviherbaspirillum. The sequence continues at coordinate 3,701 of JAEZHR010000076.1, read as the reverse complement.
AGGCCCGCAGCCAGCATGAAGGTGTTGGCAATGCCGCCGCCGACGACGAGGTTGTCGACCTTCTCGGCCAGCGATTTCAGGATGGTCAGCTTTGTCGAAACCTTGGAGCCCGCAACGATGGCCACCAGCGGGCGCGCCGGCTGGTGAAGTGCCCTGCCCAGCGCATCGAGTTCGGCTGCAAGCAGAGGGCCGGCACAGGCAATCGGCGCGAACTTGGCAATGCCGTAGGTCGTTGCCTCAGCGCGGTGAGCGGTGCCGAATGCGTCGTTCACGTAAACGTCGCAGAGCTTGGCCATCTTCCGGGCGAGCTCGTCGCTGTTCTTCTTCTCGCCCTTGTTGACGCGGCAATTTTCGAGCAGCACAACCTGGCCCGGCGCAACGTCGACGCCGTCGACCCAGTTCTGTTTCAGCTCGACCGGCTGGCCGAGCAGCTCGGACAGGCGCTTTGCGATCGGGGCGAGCGAATCTTTCGGTTTGAGCTCACCTTCGGTCGGGCGACCCAGATGCGATGTCACCATCACGGCAGCGCCGGCGTCGACCGCCTGGCGGATGGCGGGGACGGAAGCGCGAATGCGTGTGTCTTCGGTGATGTTGCCGGCATCGTCCTGCGGCACGTTGAGGTCGGCGCGGATGAAAACGCGTTTTCCCTGAAGCTGATTGCGAGCGATCAGGTCACTGAGGCGATTGAATTTCATGGTCGCGGTAGCTGGCTTGAGAAAACGACTATTTTACCCCACCCGACTTGTCAGATAAGCCTGCCCACCTCTATGAAATGACGCGCAGCAAGGTGTAGGCGACCATGCCGACGACGATGGTTCCGAGCATGTGGCGCGTGGTCAGGAAAAACGCAGTTGCCGCGATACCTCCAACCAACTTGGGATTGTCCGGACTCAGGTACAGGACGCCATCCGCCAGCACCAGATCCGGTGCCACGATCGCGGCCAGGGCCGCAGCAGGCGCGTAGCGCAGCGCGTGCTGCACCTTGGGCGGTAACTTGACCGCATCGCCGAGCAGAAAGAACGGCGTGCGCGTGAGCAGCGTCGACAGCGTCAGCAGCGCGATGGTCAGCCAAACATCGAAGGCACTCATGCGCTCTCCTTTCTGCGTTCCAGAATGGTGTCGACTGTCATGGCCGCGATCATTCCGAGGATCACGCCTAGCAACAGACCGAGACGATAGGGAAGTTCAACCGCGACCACTGCCGTGACGGCAGCGACGATGACGCCGGCCAGCGCGGCGAGGTTGACGGTCAGCGGAATCGTGACGGCCAGCAGCGCCAGTGTGCCGGCAAAGCCGAGCCCCCAGCTCTCCGGAATCTGGCTGCCCAGCAGGATGCCCATGACGGAGCCGGTCTGCCAGGACAGCCAGTTCGGGTAGCCGATGCCGGTGTAGTAGCCGACCTTGCCGCGCGTCTGTCCGATGGTCGAAGCCGGGAAACGCTGCGGGAAGAGTCCCATCGTGATGTCGGCATTGAAATAGCCGTGCCACAGGCGCTTGTACCAGGGAAGGTGACCGAAGTGCGGTCCGACCGCGGCAGAGAAAATCACGAAGCGCAGGTTCACCACCATCGCGGTGACGAACACGACCCAGACCGGCACGGCCGCGACGATCAGCGGCAGCGCGGCCAGCTGCGCAGAACCGGCGAACACCAGGAAAGTCATGCCGAGCGCCTGCGGAATCGTCAGGCCGGCCTTGATCATCGCCATGCCTGTCACCGCGCCCCAGGCGCAGATGCCGGGCATGGTAGGCGCCCAGGCGCGCACGCCTTCAAAGAACGCGCGCCGTTCGAGATCGACGGTCGGCGACTGTGCAGCAGCAGCGCGATCGTTATTCATTATTCAACATTAAGTGCGCACACGAGGCACGCGAAGAATGACGCTGCAAGTGACGACCGTGCGGAGTGCGCTGCATGAAAGGAGGCTGGCGAAAATGCCAAAGCGACCATTCTAACGAGGAACGCAAACACGCGCTTTCGCGCATGTTCCGGAGTAGAATCTTGCCTTCTCAACGATACCAGGAGCAACAACATGTCCATGGCAGACCGCGACGGGAAAATCTGGAAGGACGGCAAGCTGATTGACTGGCGCGATGCTACCGTGCACGTGCTCACGCACACCCTGCACTACGGCATGGGCGTGTTCGAAGGCGTGCGCGCCTACAAGACCGACAAGGGCACCGCGATCTTCCGGCTGAAGGAACACACGCAGCGCCTGTTCAATTCCGCCAAGATCTTCCAGATGCAGATTCCGTTCGACTTCGAAACCATTTTCGAAGCACAGCGCGAAGTCGTGCGCGCCAACAATCTGGAATCCTGCTATCTGCGTCCGCTCGTCTGGGTCGGCTCCGAAAAGATGGGCGTGGCAGCCAAGGGCAACACCATCCACGTCGCCATCGCCGCATGGCCCTGGGGCGCCTATCTTGGCGAAGAAGGCATGGCCAAGGGCATCCGCGTGAAGACTTCGTCCTTCTCGCGTCATCATGTCAACGTCTCGCTGGTGCGCGCAAAGGCCTGCGGCTATTACATCAATTCGATCCTGGCCAACCAGGAAGCACTGGCCGACGGCTATGACGAGGCCCTGCTGTTGGATACCGACGGCTATGTGTCGGAGGGTTCGGGCGAGAACGTCTTCATCGTCAAGAACGGCAAGATCTATACGCCCGACCTGGCCTCCTGTCTGGACGGCATCACCCGCGACGCCGTGCTGACCATGGCGCGCGACATGGGCATCGAAGTCATCGAAAAGCGCATCACCCGCGACGAAATGTACTGCTGCGACGAAGCTTTCTTCACCGGTACTGCCGCCGAGATCACCCCGATCCGCGAACTGGACAACCGCCAGATCGGCGCCGGCATGCGCGGCCCGATCACAGAGAAGCTGCAAAATCTGTTCTTTGACGTGGTCGCCGGCAAGGCGCCGCAGTACAAGCACTGGCTGACCCTGGTTTGATTCACTCGAGCACTGCCATGACCAAGCCCAATCAAAGCACGAGCTACGTGGAACTGGACGGCAAGGACTTGCCGGCCTACTGTCCGAATCCGAACATGCCGATCTGGTCGTCGCACCCGCGCGTCTACATCCCGGTGGACGACAACCTTAGCGCCCAATGTCCGTATTGCGGCACCGTGTACAAGGTCAAGTCCGGCACCATGACCAAGGGCCACTGAGCGTCACTGTCCTGCCTTCGGGCGGCGCGAACGCGCCGCCCGTCCTGCCGCTCCTCCACTGCAATTTCAACTTGCGGCGCCACACTCCCCTCCTGTGGCAAAGAACGATTCGCTCGTAAAATAGTCGCTTGCGATGAACCTTTCATCCTCCGCAAGCGCCATGCCGAACATCAACATTCCCCTGCACACTGCTGAAGCTGTCGAGTACGCGTACTACGACGCGCTCGCGCGCGCCGACGTCGATGCCGTCATGGCGCTGTGGGCGGATCACGACAACGTGGTCTGCATCCATCCTGGCGCCCCGCGGCTGATCGGACACGCTTCGATCCGCGCCTCCTATGAATCGATCTTCGAGCGCGGCGGGGTGCATATCCGCCCGGTGCAGATTCACGCCAACGCGAACGACATGGCAGCGGTGCGCAACGTGATCGAAGAAGTGCAGCGCAGCAGCACACAGCGCTCTGACATCCACATCCTCGCCACCAACATCTATGTGAACACGGGAAACGAGTGGCGTCTTCTTACCCATCATGCC
>JAEZHR010000016.1 GCA_023416415.1 Pseudomonadota bacterium | reverse complement strand
CGCGTCATGCAGGCCTGCAGCATCCAGGGCTGCTTGCGTCAGCTGGGGCATGTCCGCGTTGCCCGAGTCGTGCAGCGGGCATGCCTGCGTTCTGCGAGTCGGCCAATATCCGCATATGAGATATATCAATAATAGATAACTGCTAGTGCACCCCCGATCTGTTCAGGGCCATGCTTTGCGGTCAGACTTTGCGAGCCTCGAAGTGCAGCTCTTCGAAGAATTGTCGTTTTCAATCAGTCCTTCCCTTAGAGGAGACATAAATGAAATTCCGCAAACTGCTCGCCCCCCTTGCCTTTGCCGCTCTGGCCCCCGCTCTGGGCCATGCCCAGGAAGTCGTCACCCTGAAGGTCGCCCACTTCCTGCCGCCGATTTCGCCGGCCCACTCGAAGTTCATCGTGCCGTGGTGCGACAAGATCGCCGCCGAATCGCAAGGCAAGATGAAGTGCCAGATTTACCCGGCCATGCAGCTGGGCGGGACTCCGCCGCAACTGATCAATCAGGCACGTGACGGCGTTGCCGACATCGTCTGGACGCTGCCGGGCTACACCCCGGGACGCTTCCCGGTCTCCGAAGTGTTCGAACTGCCGTTCGTTACGAGCACCCATGAGGCTTCCTCGCGCGCCGCATGGGACTTTGCCGAGAAGCATGCCAAGAACGAACTCGCCGGCCTGCAGCCGATCGGCGTGTGGGTCAACGGCCCGAACGTGTTCCACTTCCGTGACAAGGAAGTCAAGACGCTGGAAGACCTGAAGGGCATGAAGGTGCGTGCACCGTCGCGTCTGGGCACCAAGCTGCTGGCTGCGCTGGGCGCAACGCCGGTTGGCATGCCCGTGCCGCAGATGGCCGAAAGCCTGTCGCGTGGCGTGATCGAAGGCGCGCTGGTTCCGTGGGAAGTCGTGCCCTCGACCAAGGCGCACGAGCTGACCAAGTTCCACGCCGAAATGCCGGGCAACAAGTCCATGACGACGGCCACCATGGTCTTCGTGATGAACAAGAAGCGCTACGACAGCCTGCCGGCCGAACTGAAGAAGGTCATCGACAACAACAGCGGTCGTGAAACCTCGGCATGGATTTCGGCTCAGTTCAAGGGTGCCGATGCGGGCGGGCGTGACGCTGCGCTCAAGCGCGGCAACAAGGTCTACCAGATCTCCGAAGCCGAAGCCGTGAAGTGGGAAAATGCCTCCAAGTCCGTGGCCGAAGAGTGGATCAAGGAAGTCTCCGCCAAGGGGCTGGATGGTCAGAAGCTGTATGACGAAGCGGTCGCGCTGGTCAAGCAGTATTCCGAACAGAAGTAAGACCGGTTTGCTGCAGTAATCAGCATCATCCACCGGCCGCGAAAGCGGCCGGTGTCGTTAAGACAGGAGCATTCCATGGCAGAGCCAAGGGAAACATCGCCGACAGTCCGTCCCACCGGGCCGATCGGCAAGACCATCGAGTGGGTATGTGCTGCGGCCGCCCTCCTGGCCGGTGTCTTTTTCTGCATCGAGATGGTGATGTCGACGCTCAGCGTGATCGGCCGTGCGCTTTTCAGCACGCCGGTTCCGGGCGACTACGAACTCGTGCAGCTGCTCTCGGCCATGGGCGTGGCACTGTGCCTGCCTTACTGCCAGTTGCGCAAGGGGCATGTATTCGTCGACTTTTTTACGCTGTGGGCGCCGCAAGGCTTGAAGCGCGTGCTCGATTCCATCGCCGCGCTGCTGCTGGCCGGCGTTTCCTTCCTGCTCGCCTGGCGCGTGTGGGACGGCATGCTCGAAATGCGCGAGTACGGCGAGGCATCGATGGTCATCGCCCTGCCGATCTGGTGGGGCTACATTCCGGTGGTTCCGGCTTTCGTACTGCTCGGCATTGCCGCGCTTTATACATTTACTCTTGAACTGCGCGGTGAGGGGCAAGCATGAGCGGATCTGAAATCGGCATCATCATGGGCATCGCCATGATGGCGATGCTTGCACTGCGCGTGCAGATCGGCGTGGCCATGTTCCTGACCGGCGCCATCGGCTACACCTGGGTTTCCGGTTGGGACCCCTTGATGGCCTATCTGAAGAACGCGCCTTATGCACGCTTTTCGCTGTACGACCTGTCGGTTGTGCCGCTGTTTCTGCTGATGGGACAGTTCGCCACCCACGGCGGCCTGTCGCGTGCGCTGTTCAACGCCGGCAATGCCTTCATCGGCCACTGGCGTGGCGGCATGGCCATGGCCGGTGTGGGCGCCTGCGCCGGCTTCGGTGCCATTTGCGGCTCCTCGCTGGCCACGGCCGCGACCATGACGCACGTTGTGTTGCCGGAACTGCAGCGTTACAACTACAAGCCCACTCTGGCCGCCGGTTCGCTGGCCGCAGGCGGTACGCTCGGCATCCTGATCCCGCCGTCGGTGCCGCTGGTGATCTACGCGATCCTGGCCGAACAGAACATTGCCAAGCTGTTCCTGGCAGCCTTCGTTCCCGGCATCCTGGCCGCCATTGGCTACATGGTGGTCGTTGGCATCGTCGCCCGTGTCGACAAGGAATCGGCAGGGCCGGGGTCGCCGAAGCACGGCTGGGGTGAACGCATCCGTGCGCTGATCGACACCTGGCCGGTCATGCTGGTCTTCGCGGTCGTCATCGGCGGCATCTACGGCGGCCTGTTCACGCCGACCGAGGCAGCGGCAATCGGTGCACTGGCCACCGGTATCGTTGCCTGGCGTTCGGGCGGGCTGAAGCGCGACGGCTTGCTGGCCTGTCTGTACGGCACGGCCACTGGCACCGGCATGATGTTCCTGATCCTGCTCGGCGCGGACATGCTGAACTCCTTCATGGCGGTGTCGCAGTTGCCTGCCATGGCGGCAACCTGGGTGCAGGAGATGGGCTTCGGACCGTTCACGGTGCTGTTCGCCATCATCGCCATTTACCTGGTGCTCGGCTGCGTGATGGACAGCCTGTCGATGATCCTGCTGACGGTGCCGATCTTCCTGCCGATCGTGCTTGGCCTGGATTATTGGGGGCTGGGCGTGGAAGAGAAGGCGATCTGGTTCGGCATGATCGCGCTCGTGGTGATGGAAGTGGGCTTGATCACACCTCCGGTGGGCATGAACGTCTACATCATCGCCGGTGTGGCCAAGAACATTCCAATGGGCACCATTTTCCGTGGCGTGCTGCCATTCCTCGCCTGGGATATCCTGCGAATCGTACTATTGGTATTGTTCCCGAGCATTTCCCTGGTCGCACTCTGGATGTTCGGCTAAGGCCGGATTCCACACAAACCGTGTGATCCTCCCCGAAAAGAAGCCGCACTTGCGGCTTCTTTTTTTTCGGGAAGGAGTGTTCATTTTGGAAATTCTGGTATGTTTTCGAGTGGAGTCTTGGTAAAGCAAGCGAATTACCCGTCCCTGGTTGCCCCCTTCATTGAGCGAGGAATCGATGTTGAAGAACCTGAGCATTCGCACGCGGTTGATTGCCGTAATTGTCTTTTTGTCGGTTGAAGTCCTGGTTGGCGCCGTGATCGGCATCGGCAGCCTGTCCTTATCCAACGACGCCATGCGGTCGATCTATGAGCAGCGTCTTGTACCGACAGGGCAGCTGGACCGGATCGTGCGCCTCCTGGAGCAGACGCATCTGACGCTTGCGAAGTCCCTCGGCGGCGCCTCGATCGAGAGCCTGGCGAAGGTCGAAACCGACATGAACAAGGTCGAAGAATACTGGAAGGTCTACAGGAACAATCCGCTGAGCCCTGAAGAGGAGCGCTTGGCGCAAAGTTTTGAAGCAAGCCTGCAGGCGTACCGCAAGGACGGTGTGGAGCCGACCGTCAAGGCGATGCGCGAATTCAGCTTCGAAGCCGGCGAACTGGTGCACGGCACCCTGACCAAGCTGTCGTTGCCGCTGGAGCGCGACATCGATGCCCTGATCACCACTCAGCTTGAATCCGCGCGTGAACAGTTCGAGCGCTCGCAGGCAACTTACCTGCTGGTGCGAAACACCTGCATTGCTGCGGTTACCTTCGGCCTGCTGCTGGCCATTCTGGTTGGTGTCTGGCTGGTGCGCGCGATTTCCCGTCCCCTGGAAACAGCCGTCAATTTTGCCGGCAGCGTGGCCGCCGGCGACTTGACGCGCGAGATCGAGGTCGAGGCGAACGACGAAACCGGACGCCTGATGCGCGCACTGCGCGACATGAACCAGAGCCTGGGCAGGATCGTCGCCCAGGTGCGTTCGGCCACCGATTCGATGGCGACCGCTTCGGCCGAAATCGCCGCCGGCAACCAGGACCTGTCCGCGCGCACCGAGCAGCAGGCCAGCTCCCTGCAGGAAACCGCGTCCTCGATGGAAGAACTGACTTCCACCGTGCGCCAGAATGCCGACAACGCGCGCCAGGCCAATCAGCTTGCGCAATCGGCGTCGGAAGTGGCAAGCAAGGGCGGCGCGGTGGTCGAGAAGGTGGTCGACACCATGGGCTCGATCAACGAATCCTCGAAGAAAATCGTCGACATCATCAGCGTCATCGACGGTATCGCGTTCCAGACTAACATCCTGGCGCTCAATGCCGCAGTGGAAGCCGCGCGGGCCGGCGAACAGGGGCGCGGCTTCGCGGTGGTGGCCTCCGAAGTGCGCAGTCTGGCGCAGCGCTCCGCCGCTGCCGCCAAGGAAATCAAGGCGCTGATCGACAACTCGGTGGAGAAGGTCGACACCGGCGCGAAGCTGGTCAACGAGGCCGGCAGCACGATGAAGGAAATCGTGGCCAGCATCCAGCGCGTGACCGACATCATGAGCGAGATTACCGCCGCCAGCGCCGAACAGACCTCCGGCATCGAGCAGGTCAACCAGGCCATCGCCCAGATGGATCA
>JAEZHR010000383.1 GCA_023416415.1 Pseudomonadota bacterium | reverse complement strand
TCTTGCCGATCTGGGCGCAGGAGCCGACGGTGGCCCAGGTGTCGACCATCGTGCCCTCATCGACGTAGGCGCCGATGTTGACGTAGGAAGGCATCAGGACGACGTTCTTCGCGATGAAGCTGCCACGGCGTGCGACGGCCGGAGGCACCACGCGGAAACCGCCAGCGGCGAAGTCCTCGGCGGTGTAGTTGGCGAACTTGGTCGGGACCTTGTCGTAGAACTGCATGTCGGCACCGGCAGGCATGACGCGGTTGTCTTCCAGGCGGAAGGATAGCAGCACCGCTTTTTTCACCCATTGGTTGACCACCCAGTTGCCGCTGTCCTTCTGCGCCACGCGCAGAGTGCCCTTGTCGAGTTGGGCGATGACATGCTCAACGGCTTCGCGGATCTCGGCCGGGGCCGACTTGGGGGAGAAATTGGCGCGGTCTTCCCACGCCTGATCGATGATTTGCTGTAGATCCTGGGACATGCTTGCAATAAAGGTAGGTTGAAGAATCAGGAACGGGACCGGGTGAAGGCGACGATGCGGTGCGCGGCTTCCAGACATTCGTCGACTTCGGCCACAAGGGCCATACGGATGCGTCCATCGCCGGGGTTGATGCCATTCGCATCGCGGGCGAGATAGCTGCCCGGCAATACCGTCACATTATATTCGGCGTACAGACGGCGGGCATACTCGGTGTCGCTCATGTGCGGCACCTTGGCCCACAGGTAGAAAGAAGCATCCGGCAGCTTCACGTCCAGCACTTCCTGCAGCAACGGTGTCACCTGGCGGAACTTGGACAGATATTGCGCGCGGTTTTCGATCACGTGCCGTTCGTCGTCCCAGGCCGCGACTGAAGCCGCCTGCACCGACAGGCTCATTGCGCCACCATGGTAGGTGCGATACAGCAGGAAGGGTTTGATCAGATTCGCGTCGCCGGCCACGAAGCCGGAGCGCATGCCGGGTACATTCGAGCGCTTGGAGAGGCTGGAGAAGGCAATCATGCGCGGAAAGCCGGTACGGCCCAGCTTATGCGCGGCTTCCAGGCCGCCCAGCGGCGCTTCGTCCTTGAAATAGATCTCTGAATAGCATTCGTCGGAAGCGATCACGAAACCATGGCGATCCGACAGCTCGAACAACTCCTTCCAGTCGTCCAGCGTCAGCACGGCGCCGGTCGGATTGCCGGGCGAGCAAACGTAGAGCAGCTGCACGCGTGGCCAGATATCCGCGGGGACGCCACGGAAGTCGGGAGCGAAGTTGCGCGCCGCGTCGGAGTTGACGAAGTACGGTTCGGCGCCAGCCAGCAGGGCCGCGCCTTCGTATATCTGATAGAAGGGATTCGGGCACATCACCAGCGCACCCGGCACCGGGTTGATGACGGTCTGGGCAAACGCAAACAGGGCTTCGCGCGAGCCGTTCACCGGCAGGATCTGGGTGGCGGGATCGAGGGCCGGCAGGTTGTAGCGGCGCTCGAGCCAGCCGGCAATCGCCTTGCGCAGATCTTCGCTTCCGGCCGTGGCCGGATAGCCTGCGAGGCCGCCCAGGCTGCTCGTCAAGGCCTGCTTGATGAATTCCGGCGTCGGATGCTTGGGTTCACCGATGCCCAGGCTGATCGGACTGAAGGCCGGATTCGGGGTGACCTCCGCGAACAGGCGCTTGAGCTTTTCGAAAGGGTAGGGTTGCAGCTTGGACAGGAGCGGATTCACGGGCGGAAGCGGGGTGCGGATGGGTGGAATGGCAAGGGCGGCATTATACCGGCCACTGGGGAAAAGGCTGGAAAGGCCGCTGAAAAGGCGGGAAAGTGCTGGTGATATGATAGGCCCCTTTCCGAGCGGAGAGACCCTGTCAGGTTGACAACGTGCGCCTAAATTCGATCAAACTCGCGGGATTCAAGTCTTTCGTCGATCCCACCCATTTCCAGGTCCCCGGCCAGCTGGTCGGGGTAGTCGGCCCCAACGGCTGCGGCAAGTCCAACATCATCGACGCCGTGCGGTGGGTGCTGGGCGAATCCAAGGCATCCGAGCTGCGGGGCGAGTCGATGCAGGACGTGATTTTCAATGGATCGACCAACCGCAAGCCTGCCGGTCGCGCCTCGGTCGAACTGGTGTTCGACAACAGCGACGGCCGTGCTGCCGGGCAATGGAGCCAGTACGCGGAAATCGCGGTCAAGCGTGTGCTCACGCGTGACGGCACGTCCAGTTATTACATTAACAACCAGGCAGTGCGCCGGCGCGACATCCAGGACATCTTCCTCGGTACCGGCCTGGGGCCGCGCGCCTACGCCATCATCGGTCAGGGCATGATCTCGCGCATCATCGAGGCGCGTCCTGAAGAGCTGCGCATCTTCCTCGAAGAAGCGGCCGGCGTATCCAAGTACAAGGAGCGTCGGCGCGAAACCGAAAACCGCCTGCATGACACGCGCGAGAATCTCACCCGCGTCGAGGACATCCTGCGCGAACTTTCAGCCAATCTGGAAAAGCTGGAAGCACAGGCTGCGGTGGCCCAGCGCTTCCACGAGCTGCAGGGAGAGCAGGAAGAAAAGCAGAAGCTTCTGTGGCTGTTGCGCAAGAACGAAGCGAAGGCCGAGCAGGAAAAGTTTTTCCGCGACATCGAAAAGGCACAGATCGAGCTGGAAGAACAGACGGCCAAGCTGCGCCACATCGAAACCGAGCTCGAGCACATGCGCCAGGCGCACTACGCCGCCGGCGACCGCATGCATGCAGCCCAGGGGCAGCTGTACCAGACCAATTCCGAGATCGGCAGCCTTGAAGCACAGATCAAGTTCGTGATCGAGTCGCGTTCGCGCCTGCAGAATCAGATCAATTCACTGACCGCGCAACGCGACCAGTGGCAGCGCCAGGGGCAACAGTTTCAGGATGAACTGGCCGAGGCCGAGATGCAGCTCGAAGAGCATGCGATGAAGGTCGAACAGGCGCAGCAGGCGGCGTTTGAGCAGAACGAGCGCATTCCCGCGCTGGAACAGACCTGGCGCGAGTCGCAGCTGAAGACCACCGAGTCGCGCGGCAAGATCATGCAGGTCCAGCAGCAGATCGAGCTGGAGTCCGCGCATCAGCGCAATGCCGCGAGCATCCTGAACAATCTGGCGGGAAGGCGCGAACGGTTGGCGCAGGAAAAGAACGGTATGAGCATGCCGGATACCGTGCACCTCGACAATCTGCGCATGCAACTCGAGGAAAAGCAGGCGATGCTGGAAGAAGCCCGCATGCAGCTCGAGGAAGCGCAGGAACAGCAGCCGAAGCTGGAAGAAGAACGCCGCGCCGCCCAGCAGCAGCTGAACACCGAAACCGCGAACAATGCTCAGCTGGAAGCACGCCTTGCAGCGCTGAGGCAATTGCAGGAAAACGTGCAGACCCAGGGCAAGGTCCAGCCCTGGTTGCAGAAGCATGAATTGGGCGAGCTGCCGCGTCTGTGGCAGAAGCTCGACGTCGATGCCGGATGGGAAACGGCGCTCGAATCCGTGCTGCGCGAACGCACCCAGGCACTGGAACTGTCGAATCTCGACTGGGCCAAGGCTTTCTTCAGCGATGCGCCTCCGGCCAGGCTGGCGCTGTATTCCGCCAGCGGCACGACCGCTTCAAGTCCTGACGTCGCGCCGGACCTGAAGGCTTTCCTGAGCCTGCTCCAGTTGAACGATCCCGGCGTGCGGGCCCTGATGCAGGACTGGCTGCACAACGTGTTTGCCGCCGATGATGCTGCGACCGCCTTCGCCGAACGGGCAAAGCTTCCGGCGGGCGGCATTTTCGTGACGCGCCAGGGACACCTGATCGGGCGCTCCAGCGTGCGATTCTATGCCGCCGATTCGGAGCAGGACGGCATGCTGGCGCGTCAGCATGAGATCGAGAACCTCACCCGGCAGCTTCGCGCCCAGCATCTGCTAGCCGATGAAGCCAAGTCGCGCGCGGTGCGCGCCGAGGCTGCGCTCTCCCAGGCTACCCAGCGTTTGCAGGAGCTGCGTCAGCGCGTCAGTTCCTTGACTCAGGGCGCACATGCCTTGCAGATCGAGGTAATGAAGCTGTCCGAAGTGCAGGAGCGCTTCAATCAGCGCAGCGCCCAGATCGAAGCGGATCTCGCCGAGATTGCGGCGCAGGAAGCCGAACAGCAGCAGATTCGCGTCGAATCCGAAGCGAAATTCGAACAGCTCGACATCGAACTGGCCGAATTGCAGGAGGCGCACGAGCAGGGACAGACTGCCTATCTTGCGCAGGAACAGCTGCTTAACGAGGCACGCCATCGCCTGCGCGAACTTGAACGTGCCGCGCAGGAAGCCGAGTTTGCCGAGAAGGCGCATCGCGGGCGCATCGAGGAGTTGAAGCGAAACATTGCGACCGCACTGGAACAGTCGGCCCAACTTTTTGCCAGCATGCAGCAGGGCTCGCTGGAGCTTGAAAGCCTCGATGATCAGGCGGCTCAGGCCGGCCTTCAGGCCTTGCTTGAAAAGCGGTCCGAGCAGGAGCGCGCCTTGGCCGACGCTCGTCACGAGCTCGACCAGTTGACGCAAAAACTGCGGCATGCCGACGAGGGACGGATGCAGGCGGAGCGTTCACTGCAACCGCTGCGCGAGCGCATCATGGAATTGCAGCTCAAGGAGCAGGCCGCGCGCCTGAACCAGGAGCAGTATGCTCAGCAACTGGTCGAGGCACAGGCGGACGAATCGGCGCTGGCCGAGAAGCTAAACCCGGACATGAAGCCGTCCTACCTGCAGGGCGAGGTGACGCGTCTGACCAATGCGATTGCTGCTCTCGGTGCCGTGAACCTCGCCGCGCTGGAGGAACTGGCGCAGGCTTCCGAACGCAAGAACTTCCTCGATGCCCAGCACGCCGATCTGACGGAAGCGATCACGACGCTGGAAGATGCCATCTCCAAGATCGACAAGGAAACCCGCGAGTTGCTTCAGGATACGTTCGACAAGGTGAACAAGCACTTCGGCGAGCTGTTCCCGGTGCTGTTCGGCGGCGGTCAGGCCAAGCTGATCATGACCGGCGAGGAGATCCTCGACTCAGGCGTGCAAGTGATGGCCCAGCCCCCGGGCAAGAAGAACGCGACGATTCACCTGCTGTCCGGCGGCGAAAAGGCGCTGACCGCGACCGCGCTCGTGTTCTCGATGTTCCAGCTCAACCCGGCACCGTTCTGCCTGCTGGACGAAGTGGATGCGCCGCTGGACGATGCCAATACGGAGCGCTTCTGCAACATGGTCAAACGCATGTCTTCGCAGACCCAGTTCCTCTTCATCTCGCACAACAAGATCGCCATGGAGATGGCGCAGCAGTTGATCGGGGTGACGATGCAGGAGCAGGGTGTCTCGCGCATCGTGGCCGTGGACATGGAGCTGGCGGCGAACTTCGCCTCTGAGGTTCAGGCCGCTTAGGCGGAGCGCGCCGAGCGCGCCATTGCCGCGCGTTTTTGATAGTAGGCGATGTTCATCTGCGCTTCGCGCATGCGCTGGAGTTCAACGTCGGCGCAGATCAGGAAGTGACGTTCGGCCCGTTGGAGCCACCAGTTGTGCACCATACGCAGGATGGGTGAGATCGACAGCTTCGACAGGTCCTGCAGTTTCACTTCGTGTCGCTTTTCAGCCTGTGCCTGCGCTCGTGCAAGGCGTGCATCGATGTCGAGCGAATGCGCGCGCATGCTTTGCAGCAGATGTTCGTTCTCGCCTTGGTTCATTTCGCTGGCATTGCTGCGCGCGAGCGCATTCTGGCGGCGGTTGGTATCCATGCAATTCTCCCCGATTCTCGATACTGGAGTTGCGTGTCGCCCCCGGATCCCGCTTCCTGCGGGGCGAGACGACGTCGCGAACACTTGCTATTCTTGTGGTCACATATGTGCTCGTCTTGATGGTGGTCAACCGGTCTTGAGTGTCGAAGCGGCAAGGATCAAGCTTCCTTTCCACGCATCCACGACGTCCCGGTGCCTTGACAACTTTTCCATGCAACACTACCCTGAATTCCTTTGCCGGCGCGGCCTTGCGCCCTGTGCCGCTCCCTCGCCGCGACCCGGCACTCTCATTCATTCCGCAGGCAGTGCAGTGAACAATACGACCGAGGTGCAAGCAGCATGACCGACCTCCAGGCAAGTCTGATCATCATCGGCGGCACAATCGTGGTCGGTGTTATCAGCTTCAACAAGTGGCAGGAGTACAAGGCGCGCAAGTTGGTGCAGAAGGCGTTCTCGTCGGATCATGACGACGTGCTGATGGATGCTGACGGCGGATTGCGGCGCGAGCCTTCACTCGACGATGATCCGGCGGTCGCCATGTCCGAAGTGGCCGGTGCCGGAAGTGAGATTGCCGAGCATTCGGAGCCGGTGCCGGCTCCTTCGGCACCGAAAGAACTGCCGATCGACGAATTGATAGATTGTGCGATCGGCCTGATTCTGGAAGCCCCTGCACGTGGAGAGAAGATCCTGCCGCGGCTGCAGAAGTTGCGTCATGTCGGCAACAAGCCCGTGCATTTCGTGGGCCAGCGCGATGACGGTGGCTGGGAGGAAATCGCCACGGGTGGTGTCTATTACGGACTGTATGCCGGCGTGCAGCTGGCCAATCGCAGCGGTGCCCTGAACGAACTCGAATATTCCGAGCTGATCACACGGCTGCGCCAGGTCAGTGATGAGATCGATGCCGAACCGGATGTGCCGGACATGGCGGAAGTGATGAAGCGCGCGCGCACCTTGTACCAGTTCGTCGCCGAATACGATGCCCAGTTGAGCATCAGTGTCCGGGCCAAGGGAGCCCCATGGGCAATCAGTACGCTGCTCGCGGCGCTGGAGCGCCAGGGCTTCGACTTGCGTCCGGACGGTCGCCTCGTCATGCCCGATGGCGATGGCGGCGTGCTGTTCTCGCTGTCGACCAACGTGTCGCTGGCCGAGGCGTCGACGTCGCGCCTGACATTGTTGCTGGATGTTCCGAGAGTGGCGCCGTTGCGCGACGGCTATGGGGCAATGATCGCGTGTGCGCGCATGCTCGCCACTCGACTCGAGGGAGAGGTCGTGGATGACAGCAATCAGCCGCTGGCCGACGCCGCGCTGACGGAGATTGCCGAACAGGTGAATGCGTTCTACGCCAACATGGACGCTGCGGAGGTCCCGGCAGGCTCCAGCCGTGCCCTGCGACTGTTCGCCTGATCATGCAACCGGATCTGTTCTCCACCGGCGCTTCTGCGCCGGGCTCCGCCGCTCCGGATTCTTCCAGCCCGGCAGCACGTGCCAACTGGCTGCGTGAGGAAATCAACCGTTACGACCACGCTTACTATGTGCTCGACGATCCCATCGTCCCCGATGCCGAGTACGACAAGCTGTTCCGCGAGCTGGTCGATCTCGAGCAGGCACATCCCGAGCTACGGTCGGCGGATTCCCCTACCCAGCGCGTGGGAGGAAAGCCGCTGCCGCAGTTTGCGCCTGTTCGACACGTGGTGCCTATGCTCTCTATCCGCACCGAAACCGACACCACCGAACAGGGCGCGCTCGCCTTCGATGCGCGCATGCGGCGCGAATTGCAGCTGGGAGCTGATGCGTCGCCTGTGGAGTACGCCGTCGAGCTAAAGTTCGATGGGCTGGCGATCAGCCTGCGCTACGAAAACGGCATCCTCGTGTGCGCGGCTACGCGTGGCGACGGCACGACAGGCGAAGACGTTACCCAGAACATCCGCACCATCAAGCAGATTCCGCTGCGCCTGAAAGGGTGCGACGCGCCCGTGCTGGAAGTGCGCGGCGAAGTCTACATGCGGCGTGACGATTTCGAGCGGCTGAATACGCGCCAGCGCGAGCTCGGCGAAAAGCCCTTCGTCAATCCGCGCAACACGGCTGCCGGCGCTGTTCGCCAGTTGGACCCTGCCATTGCCGCCCGTCGTCCGCTCAGCTTCTTTGCCTATGGTCTGGGCGAGGTACGCGGCTGGAACCTTCCCGATAGCCACGGCGCCACTCTGGATGCGCTGGCCGCGTTTGGCGTTCCGGTCAGTCCTGAGCGCAAGGTAGTGCAGGGCGGCGAAGGATTGACCGCATTTCATGCCCATGTTGCGGCGATCCGCGAATCGCTTCCGTTCGATATTGACGGGGTTGTCTACAAGGTCAATCGCTACGATCTGCAGCGTCGCCTGGGGTTTGTGTCGCGCGAGCCGCGCTGGGCGGTCGCGCACAAGTATCCTGCTCAGGAGCAGATGACCCTCGTGCGCGATATCGACGTGCAGGTGGGGCGTACCGGAAAGCTGACGCCGGTCGCCAAGCTGGAACCGGTATTCGTCGGTGGCGTGACGGTTACCAATGCCACGCTGCACAATGAGGACGAAACCCGCCGCAAGGACGTGCGCGTCGGAGATGCCGTCATCGTGCGCCGCGCCGGAGATGTCATTCCGGAGGTCGTTGGTGTCGTGGCAGAGAGAAGGCCTGCCGATATCGGCCCCCCTTTTGACATGTTCGCGCGCCTGAATGGCAAGTGCCCGGTGTGTGGCAGTCACATTGCGCGCGAGGAGGGAGAGGCGGACTGGCGCTGTACTGGCGGCCTGGTCTGCGCGGCCCAGCGTGCGCAGGCCATCGCGCATTTTGCCGGGCGCCGCATGATGGATATCGAAGGCCTGGGTGAACGTTACATCAACAACCTGGTTGAGCTTGGCTACGTACACGGCATTGCGGACTTGTACCGGCTACGCCTCGAAGATCTGCTCGAGATGAAACGTCGCGCCGACGAGCGTGACGGCATCACGCCGGAAACAGTGCAGAAGGGCAAAATCGCCACCAAGTGGGCCGAAAACCTGCTGGCGGCGATCGATGCAAGCAAGAATCCACCGCTTGAGCGGCTGCTGTTTGCGCTCGGCATTCGGCACGTTGGCGAATCCACCGCTAAGACACTGGCCGATTGGCTCGGGAGCCTGCAGTGGATACGGCGTGCACCGGCCGGCCTGCTGCGCGTGCTGCCGGACATCGGCGCCACGGTCGCCGATTCGATCGCCGATTTCTTTGCCGAAGAGAAGAACCAGAAAGCGCTGGATGCATTGCTCGAAGCGGGCGTGGTGCCGCGCGGCGAGCATGTGCCGGATGCAAGATTACGACCCTTGCTCGATCAGGCGGAACTGCTGGCCGCGCTGGGAATTCCCAAGCTGACCAAGCCACGTTGTCGGCAGGCTGTGGATGCTGGCGCTACGATGGAAGCGCTTGCCCAGGCGCCGACACCCGTGGATTTCGGGCTGCCGTCGACAGTTGCCGCCGCGCTCGCCAACTGGCTTGCCGAGGATGCGCATCGCGCGCAACTGCTGGCGCTCGAGACGGCGCGAAAGGAACTGCTTGATCTGCTGCCGGAGCAGGCCGAGGTGCCGGCCGGAGTAATGCAGGGCAAGACCTTCGTGCTGACCGGAACCTTGCCGAACCTGACCCGGGATCAGGCGGCGGAATTGATCGAAGCCGCTGGCGGCAAGGTGGCCGGCTCGGTGTCGAAGAAAACGAGCTTCGTCGTCGCGGGAGAGGAAGCGGGCAGCAAGCTCACCAAGGCTCATGAGCTGGGTGTACCCGTTCTTGACGAAGCCGGTTTGTTGCAATTAATAGAGAGCAAGCAATGAGAAAAATCACAAAAGCCGTTTTCCCTGTTGCCGGACTGGGGAGTCGCTTCCTTCCCGCAACCAAGGCTCAACCCAAGGAAATGCTTCCTGTGGTTGACAAGCCCCTGATCCAGTATGCAGTGGAAGAGGCGGTGGCGGCAGGCATTACCGACATGGTGTTCATCACCGGGCGCAACAAGCGTGCCATCGAGGATCACTTTGACATTGCCTACGAGCTGGAAAACGAACTGGAATCTGCCGGCAAGACGGCACTGCTTGATCTGGTGCGAAGCGCGATTCCGAAGAACATCAACTGCATCTACATCCGCCAGTCGGTGCCGCTCGGGCTTGGTCATGCGGTGCTGTGTGCGCGTCCCGTGATTGGTGACGCCCCGTTCGCGGTCCTGCTTGCCGATGATCTGATGGATGTTGCGCCTGGCACACCCCCGGTACTGGCCCAGATGACCGAGCTGTACGCTCAGGAGGGTTCCAGCTTGCTGGCTGTGCAGGACGTGCCGCGCGAAGACACCAGGCAGTACGGCATTGTGAGCGTCTCGCCTTACAAGGAACGTCTTGACCGGGTTCACAACATGGTGGAAAAGCCCAAACCGGAAGAGGCGCCCTCAACGCTGGCGGTGGTCGGGCGTTACGTGCTTTCGAACCGCATCTTCGAGTTCCTGGAGAACCTTGGGCAGGGCGCCGGCGGCGAGATTCAGCTCACCGACGGCATCGCCCAGCTGATGGATGCCGAGCGTGTGCTGGCATATCGCTACGAAGGGCGCCGTTTCGACTGCGGCTCCAAGCTCGGCTATCTGCAAGCCACGGTCGAGATCGGCAAGAAGCATCCGCAGATCGGTCCGGCCTTCATCGAGTATCTGCAGAAGGCGCAATGAGCATCCGGCCGATCCTGAAGATGGGGGACCCCCGCTTGCTGCGCCAGGCGGAGCCGGTGACCGCCTTCGACTCGCCGGAACTGCACGCATTGGTCGCCGACATGTTCGAGACCATGAGGGCAGCCAACGGCGCCGGTTTGGCCGCACCCCAGATTGGCGTCAATCTGCGGATGGTGATCTTCGGGTTTGGAATCAATATGCGCTATCCGGATGCGCCCCCGGTGCCGGAGACGGTGCTGCTCAATCCGGTCATTACGCCCTTGTCCAGCGAGATGGAAGACGGCTGGGAGGGGTGCCTGTCTGTGCCTGGCCTGCGCGGCGTGGTGCCACGCTGGCAACACGTGCGCTACACGGGTTTCGATCAGTTCGGCGCAAGGATCGAGCGCGAAGCCGAGGGTTTCCATGCACGTGTGGTGCAACACGAATGCGACCACCTCGACGGCATTCTCTACCCGATGCGGATCAAGGATTTTTCGCGCTTCGGATTTACTGAAATCCTGTTCCCCGGCCTGGACGCCGGCAGTGATGACTAGAGGCAAAAGCCGCTAGAACCGTTCGTCCGGGCCCAGATAGCGCCACTGGCCCGGTGGCAGCTTCCCGAGTCGCACGCCACCAATCCGCACCCGCTTCAAACCCAGAACCTTCAGACCCACTGCGTCGCACATGCGGCGAATCTGACGCTTCTTGCCTTCGCGCAGGATGAAGCGCAACTGGTCTTCGTTCTGCCATTGCACCTTGGCCGGAAGCAATTTCTTGCCATCCAGCGACAGGCCGTGATTCAGGCGCTTCAAGTCGGAATCGGGAAGGCGACCCGGCTTCGTGTATTGCACGCGCACCAAGTATTCTTTCTCCACCGAGGAAGTCTCGCCGATCAGCTGTTTCGCGATGCGACCGTCCTGAGTCAGTACCAGCAGGCCGACCGAGTCGATATCGAGTCGCCCGGCAGGTACGAGACTGCGCAGCTGGCTGGGGTGGAACTGCAGCGGCGCCTTGTCTTCGCTCCAGCGAGAGTGCGCATTGATCAGTGTCACGGCCGGCTTGTAGCCGTCTTCGGCCTGACCGCTGACGTATCCTACCGGCTTGTTGAGCAGAATCGTCACGCGGCGCGCTTGCTCGGCGCTGGCCTGGCGTTCGATCGTGATGCGCTGGTGTGGCAGCACCTTGGTGCCGAGCTCGGAGACGACGACGCCATCGACGAGCACCCAGCCGCGTGCAATCCATTCATCGGCCTCGCGCCGGGAGCACAGCCCGAGCTCGGACATGCGCTTGGACAGGCGTAGCGGTTCAGTCATTTTCCATCTTCATACGCGCAGGGCTTCCAGGAGGTCGGTTTCCAGCTGGATCTGACTGCGGGGATTGTTCAACACGGGCCCGTCTACAAGGAAGACGTCCTCGACCCGTTCGCCGAGTGTCATGATCTTGGCCGTGTGCAGGTTGACTCGGTACTTGGCGAGCACGGTGGCAATCGCGTACAGCAGGCCGTTTCTGTCATTTGCAGAGACGGACAAAAGATAGTACTGGCCACGCTCGTCCGGGCGAAGGTCAACCTCCGGCGTGATCGGAAACGTGCGCGACATGCGCGACAGCCGGCCGCGGGAAGGAGGCGGCAGCGTTTCGTCCGATTGGAGCAGCACGCACAGCTCGTGCTCGATCAGGCTGATGATGTCGCGATAATTGTTGGCGAACATCGGATCGCTGACGAGGAAGGTGTCGAGCGCGTAGCCGTGGCGCGTAGTGTGAATCTTCGCGTCGAGGATGCTGAAGTTCTTGCGGTCGAAGTAGCTGCAGATGCGCGCGAACAGATCGGGGCGGTCGCGCAGGTAGACCGCGACCTGCAGACCCTCGCCGATCGGCGCCAGCCGGCACCTGACCACCGGATGTTCACTGTGCGTCCGGTTGTACAGCACCCGCGTTTGCCAGGCGATGTCGGAGGCATCGTGGCGCAGGAAATAGGCCATGTCCAGCTGCTTCCACAGTTCATCATGGGCATCTGCCGGCAGGCCGTACAGGCGCAGCGTGTTCAGGGCCGCCTGCTGGCGGCTCCTCAGTTCATGCGCTGCGTTCGGGTCGTCGCCGCCCAGCACGCGCAGCGTCATGCGATACAGGTCTTCCAGTAGCTTGCCTTTCCAGGCGTTCCATACCTTCGGGCTGGTGCCGCGCACGTCGGCCACGGTCAGCAGATAAAGTGCAGTCAGGCGGCGCTCGTCACGCACGGTGCTTGCGAAATGCCGAATCACGTCGGGGTCGGACAAGTCCTGCTTCTGCGCGACTACCGACATGCTCAGGTGATGCTCGACCAGGAATACCACCAGCTCTGTCTGTTCGGGCGTCAGACCGTGCTCGACGCAGAACTTGCGGGCATCGGTCATGCCGAGTTGGGAATGGTCGCCGCCGCGGCCCTTGGCGATGTCATGAAACAGCGCTGCGATGTAAAGCAGCCATGGCTCGGCGAAATTGGCCATCAGCTGGCTGCAGAACGGGTACTCGTGGGCGTGCTCGCTCATCGTGAAGCGGCGCACGTTGCGCACCACCATCAGGATGTGCTGATCGACCGTGTACACATGGAACAGGTCGTGCTGCATCTGGCCGTTGATGCGGCCGAAGTTCGGAAGATATCGCCCCAGCACACCGGTCTGGTTCATGCCCCTCAGTGCATGGGTGATGCCTTGCGGGGCCTGGATGATGCGTAGGAAAAGAGCTCGGTTCGCCGGGTCGCGTCGAAACGCATGGTCGATGTGCGAGCGCGCGTGCCAGAGCGCCCGCAAGGTGCGCGCCGTCATGCCCTTGATCTCCCGATGCAAGGAAATCTGCAAATAGACTTCGAGCATGGTCGACGGAGTGCGCACGAAGGTGTCTTCCTGTGCGATGTCGATCAGGCCGTTGATGACATTGAAGTGCTCGTTCAGAGGGCGTGGCGTGCCTTCCCCCGGAAACAGCTGTGCTTCGATATTCTGCAGCAGGATGGTGTTGAGCTGCGTAACCGCCTTGGCCGCCCAGTAATAGTGCTGCATCAGGTACTCGCTGGCCCGTCGCGTTTCGGTGTTCTTGAAGCCGAAGGTCTGCGCAATCGGCGTTTGAACGTCGAACACCAGGCGATCTTCCCGTCGCCCGGCGTGGATGTGCAGGCGAATGCGGATGTCCTTGAAGGCGCGTTCCTTCTGAGTCAGCTGGCGTGCTTCGGTCGACGTGATCAGGCCGCGCGCGGCGAGCTTGCGCCAGGAATCGCCCAGTCCAGCGGCTTTGGCGACCCATAGGATGACTTGCAGATCACGCAAGCCGCCCGGACTTTCCTTGCAGTTGGGTTCCAGGCTGTAGGGTGTGTCTTCGTACTTTGCGTGACGCTGGCGCATTTCAAGCGTCTTGGCGCGGAAGAAGGCTTGCGGGTCCAAGGCCTCACGACAACGCTCGCGCAAGGTGCGGAACAGGCGTCGATTGCCGCTGATCAAGCGCGCCTCAAGCAAGGCAGTCTGAACCGTGATGTCGGCAGCGGATTCGCTCAGACATTCATCGACGGTGCGGATGCTGTGGCCGATTTCCAGGCCCATGTCCCAAAACAATTGGACCAGCTGTTCCAGCTTCTCGCGGGCAGCCCCATCGGGTGCTGCGCCGAGAAGTATCAGCACGTCGACGTCGGAGTAGGGGTAAAGCTCGCCGCGTCCGTAACCACCGACGGCGACCAGCGCGGAGTCGGCAGGCATGCCAAACGCATCCCACGCCTGGATCAAAGCGCGATCCACGCTGCGACGCAGGGCCGCAAGAAGTCGGTCAGGCCGAGGCTCGGCGCGAAAGGCGTCGATCGCATTCTGTCGCTCGCCCTTGAGCTGCTCGCGCAGCACAGTCTGCAACGCGGACATGTCAGACCTGTGCGGGCTGGGCTCCAGGGGCTTGCTTGATGAAGTCGGGTGGTGCCGGCATGCCGGGAGAGACGGTCAGGACCTCGTAGCCGGTTTCAGTCACCAGTACCGTGTGCTCCCATTGAGCGGAAAGGCTGCGATCCTTGGTCTTGATGGTCCAGCCATCGCCCATTTCCCGTATTTCACGGCGCCCGGCATTGATCATCGGCTCGACCGTGAAGATCATGCCCGGCGCCAGCTTTTCCAGGGTGCCGGGGCGCCCGTAATGCAGTACCTGGGGCTCTTCATGGAAGATCTTGCCGATGCCATGGCCGCAGAATTCGCGCACTACACTGTAGCCGGCCTTTTCGGCATGTTGCTGAATCACGTGGCCGATGTCACCAAGATGCGCGCCTGGCTTGATCTTCGAAATGCCCAGCCACATGCACTCGTACGTGATGTCGATCAGACGGCGGGCGAGGATCGAAGGCTCGCCGATAAAGAACATGCGGCTGGTGTCACCATGGTAGCCATCTTTGATGACAGTGATGTCGATGTTCAGGACGTCACCGTTCTTGAGGACCTTGTCGCCGGGAATGCCGTGGCAAACCACGTCGTTGACCGAGGTGCAGATGGCCTTCGGGAAAGGAATGTAGCCAGGTGGCGCGTAATTCAGGGGCGCAGGGACTGTGCCTTGGACGTTGACCATGTACTCATGGCAGAGACGGTCGAGTTCACCCGTGGTGACGCCGGGTTTGATGTAAGGGGTGATGAAATCCAGAACTTCCGCTGCCAGGCGTCCGGCCACGCGCATACCGGCAATGTCTTCTTCGCTTTTGATCGTGATGCCCATGATGTGGCTGTGCCTTTTCGCTTGCTGAATTAGTGATCGAGAGACCTGCCATTATAGTCGAGCCACCTACCAGACGCCGTCCAGGCACAGACCTGCTTGAATGGGGCGGGAAATCTGGAGTAGAATCTCGGGTTAGCTTGAAATGGTTTCAAGTTAATTGTTTGTCAAAATCGCGAGCCCGGCCGAAAAGGGTGCCCGATGCCAATGAGTGTTCGGGTGACTGGCCGAGTTCAAGACTCAACCCTGGAGAAATTCATGTCCGTCACCATGCGTGAAATGCTGGAAGCCGGTGTCCACTTCGGCCACCAGACCCGCTTCTGGAACCCCAAGATGGCCCCCTTCATTTTTGGCCATCGCAACAAGATTCACATCGTCAATCTGGAAAAGACCATGGCGATGTACCAGGAGGCGATGAAGTACATCCGCCAACTGGCTTCCAA
>JAEZHR010000369.1 GCA_023416415.1 Pseudomonadota bacterium | reverse complement strand
GCTGCGGCGTGCAATGGTATTGACCCAGCGCACTGTGCCGTCGCCGGTGACCACCCTGTGCTCGAGCTGGAATTCAGCGTCGCTGTCGAGCGTACTGGCCAGTCCCTTCCTGACGGCCTCGCGCTCGTCGTCATGCACGCGTTCCAGCAGATCTTCGAGTCTGAGTCGCAGCCGGCTGCGGTCCACTCCGAGGATGCGATAGGTTTCCGCCGACCAGACCATGCTGTCCTTGCCGGGATCGAGGACCCAGCTGCCCAGGCGTGCCATCTGCTGCGTCTGGGCCAGGTTGGCTTCGCTGGCGCGCAGGTCCTTGGTCATTTCCCGCGCGAGTTCGACGGCGCGCCGGCGCGAGGTCATCATCGAGTAGTAGACGCCGTACAGCAGCGTGGAACCGGTCAGGCCGATGATGAGCATGATGCTCGGCAGGTAGGCGTCAAAGCCGCTGATTACGGCCGCGCGCGGTACCGAGAATTCCGCTTCCCATATTCGCGGGCCGATTGGCATTGTCACGTGCTTGATGAAGTGCTCGCCCGGGCTTTTGTCCGGCGGGCCCTTGGTCCGTGTGTGCGGTACCGATCCGCTGTCGTACAGCAGACGGTCCGGATCGGCTGTACCCGGCAGTTGGGGATTGGCGTAGCTGGCGTCGAACAGGCGCACGCGCATCGCGTTCGAAGGCATCGCGTTTTGCATCAGTGCGTTGATGTCGAAGCCGGCGCCAACCGAGCCGAAGTACGCGGCGCGGCGATCGGCGACGGTTTCCAGAGACATACCGCTGCGGTACAGGGGCATGCGCATCGCAAGCCCCAGGATCTGTTCCTTGCCCTGGATCTGGATGATCCTGCCCGAGGACATGAGCTGACCCGTATCACGTGCGATGGCGGATGCCTGTGCCACCCATTCCAGCGCATCCATGTCGTTGCCGAGCACGCCGGGTTCCATCGGTTCAAGATAAGTCAGTACATGGTAGTCGGCACGTTCGCCGGCGGGTTTGATGTCGAAATCCGGATATCCGGACGAATCGAGGCTGGTGTCGTTGCGCACCTCGAGGATGAAGGCTTCACGCTGCGCCGCTGGCACGAGGCGGGCGAAGTTCAGGTTTTTGATGCCCGGGAAGTTTTGCGACGTCTGCAGCTGTTTAACGTAGGCATGAAATTCTGCGCGGCTGAGTTCGTTCCTGGCGGAAAACAATGCGCGCAGCCCGTGAAGCACATCGATGTACGAGCGCACCCGGCTTTGCACCGCGAGGTTCGCATGGTTCACCTGATGCTCGAAGGTCGCAACATTCTTTTCCGTCACGATCTGCGCAACGATCAGATACAGCGTGATCGACAGCGCAACACCCGTCCACCATGCGATTGAGCCGAGCAACGAAAGAAGGAAACGATTCGAAACGCGCATTGTTACGAAATGGATGGTTCTTCCTTTCGGAGGGCGTGAGATCGAAGTGCCGGTTGATGGCAGCTGCCGGGGCCAATCGGCGACGGTCCCGCAACCGGAGTGTATACGGTTTCATGGACATGCCGGACAACACTTGTAGTTGAGTCAAGAATATGGCATTTCTGGACGAACTAGTCAGGATATGTGTCTCTTGGCACTAATTTTGACATTGATCAAATTAGTTAAAAAGTTGCAATGGATTCCCGGTGCTAGAGTGATTTGGCACGCGATTGTTGCCATAGGGCGATTCGCGGCAAAGTGCATGACCTCCATCCACATCATTGCTAGAGGTGAAAACATGAAAAACAACGAGACGATTGCCGATTCGGAAAAGATCCGGGCCATTCTTGCGCTCGATTTGGAAAGCATCAAGCGCAAACTGATGAACTTCGAGGACGGCTTGGGCTGGTCGCAAGAGCGGGCCGACCAATCCGAAATCGAGTACAAGCGCTTCCTGGCCATGGCCGTCACCTACCCGGATGTTGACCTGGTACCGAGTGTGGAGGTGGATCAATTCTGGCATGCTCACATTCTGGACACCCGGAAATACGCAGCCGATTGTGAACAGGTCTTGGGGTTCTTCCTGCACCATGCACCTGACACCGGTCCCCGTGAGGCCGAAGATGTCGCCCGCCAGGAGGCCACGTTCGCGCAGTCGCGCGCACTGTACGAAGAACTGTTCGGCGTGAGTGCGGAGGGGCAGACCGCTTGGTGCGGTCTCGCGTCCGAGAAGGCCGAGGGGAAGGCTGCTTGGTGCGGTCTCGCCTCCGAGAAGGCCGAGGGGAAGGCTGCCTGGTGCGGTCTCGCCTCCGGTAAGGCCGATGCGAAGGCTGCCTGGTGTGGTCGCGCCTCCGGGAAGGCTGAAGGGAAGGCGGCTTGGTGTGGTCGCGCCTCCGAGAAGGCTGAAGGGAAGGCGGCTTGGTGCGGTCGCGCGGCCGAGCAGGCCGAAGGAAAGGCGGCTTGGTGCGGTCGCGCGTCTGAGCAGGCCGAAGGGAAGGCGGCTTGGTGTGGAATTGCGGCGGATGCCGCCTCCGGGGCCGGTGCGATCGAAGTGTGCGCGAAAATGCCGGTCGCAGCCTGATCGCAGTTGCCGCGACCCTCGCGGTGGAGCACCTGAAACCTTGCGCTGCGGCGCAAGGTTTTTTTTCATCCGATCTTTCCGCCGGCAGAATCCGTCGCGACGGCGATCCATCAAGCGGGCCTGGCTGAGACCTGCTGGCAGCGGCACAGAGAGTGCAGCAGCACGCGCTGCGAGGTCGGCGTCATCCGCCGTCCTCGTTCCCGGCAGGTCCTGACTGATGTCGCCGTTGCCGCACCGTCCTTCCCTATACGTCACGCATCCAGGATATGTATTCCTTGCGCTGTGCGCCAGGTCTATTGGCCGGCATTCGACGCGCTCGACTACATCGATGGCAACATCGCATGCGAAATCAGCTCCGCCACTGACAATCTGTCGGCCTTGGCAGGGAAGGCCGGGACTTAGAGAGCATTTCACGAGGCAATTTCCACGTCCAGCATCTGACGAACGGCGAGCGCTGGTGCCACAACGAGTTGCGGCGGCGCACCTTCCGTCACCGACGAATCGGCGAGCAGGGCGGTCATCGAGGAGGTGTAAGGTTCGCCAGTCCCTGTCGCGGTGCGGCCGCGCTGATGCCTCAGGGGCGGCGATGGGAGGTTCGAACTCCCATCCGCGCAGGAACGGCAAGGCACTTTAGTCGAAAGAACGTGCTGCGCCGGCGTCCGCCTGCTCCGTGATGGCAGGAGCAGGCAGGAATCGTCGGCAGTGGCGAGGGAAGATCGTGATGCCAGGCGTTCGTGCGGCGGATCAGGCTGCGTTCAGATTCCGCCCATGCAGAGGTATTTCAGTTCGAGGTATTCATCGATCCCGTACTTCGAACCTTCGCGTCCCAGCCCGGATTGCTTGACCCCGCCGAAGGGGGCTACCTCATTCGAGATCAGGCCGGTATTGATGCCCACCATCCCGTATTCGAGCTTTTCGGCCACGCGCCATACGCGTCCGATGTCGCGCGAGTAGAAGTAGCTCGCAAGGCCGAAATCCGTGTCGTTGGCGGCAGCGAGCACTTCCTCTTCGCTGCTGAACTTCATGACGGCAGCCACCGGGCCGAAGGTTTCCTCGCGCATCACCTTCATGTCGGCGTTCACGTTACCCAGCACGGTCGGTTCATAGAAGGTGCCGCCCAGCGCATGCAGCTTGCCGCCGGCCAGCACCTTCGCGCCCTTGGCCACGGCGTCGGCCACATGATCTTCCACCTTCTCGACTGCCTGAGCGTCGATCAGAGGACCCTGCGCCACTCCTTGCTCGAAGCCGTTGCCGACCTTGATTTTCGCGGCGCCGACAGCAAGCTTTTCGATGAAGGCGTCGTACACCGACTCCTGCACGTAGAAACGATTGGTGCACACGCAGGTCTGGCCGGCGTTGCGGTACTTGGACGCCAGCGCGCCCTCGACCGCGGCATCGATGTCCGCATCTTCGAACACGATGAAAGGCGCGTGCCCGCCGAGCTCGAGCGCAAGCTTCTTGATCGTCGGCGCGCTCTGCTGCATCAGGATGCGGCCCACAGGCGTGGAGCCGGTGAAGGACAGATGGCGCACGAGGGGGCTGTCACAAAGCGCCTTGCCGACTTCGATCGAGCGCTCGGAGTCGGCGGTCACGATGTTGATCACGCCTGGCGGAAAACCGGCGCGCTGCGCCAGTTCGGCCAGCGCCAGTGCCGACAGCGGCGTCTGTTCGGCCGGCTTGATGACGATGGTGCAGCCGGCCGCGATCGCGGGGGCCACCTTGCGGGTAATCATCGCCAGCGGAAAATTCCAGGGTGTGATGGCTGCGCAGACGCCGATTGGCTGTTTGAGCACGACCATGCGCTTGTCGGTCCAGGTGGAAGCCATCACATCGCCGCACACGCGCTTGGACTCTTCGGCAAACCACTCGATGAAGCTGGCGCCGTAGATGACCTCGCCTTTCGCCTCGGCCAGCGGCTTCCCCTGTTCAGCGGTCATCAGCGCGGCAAGGTCGCCAGCGTGCTGCATCATCAGGTCGTACCACTTGCGCATGATCGATGCGCGTTCCTTCGCGGTCCTGGACGACCAGATCGGGAAGGCCTTGCTGGCCGCATCGATGGCACGCTGCGCATCATCGGCGCCGAGGTTCGGAACCTGGGCGAGTGTGGCACCATCGGCCGGGTTTGTTACGGGAAAGGAATTGGGAGCGCCCGTCCATTCACCGTTGATGTAGGCCTGTTCACGCAGCAGTGTGCGATCCTGCAGCTGGGGAAGAGGATGATGCGCCATGTTTGTGTTCTCCATGCTCTGTGTAAAACGGGGCAGCAAGCTTAGCGCAAGCGCTTTCACATTGCTGGCCGGCGCATTGATTGCGCGCGGCGCTATGCCTTCGGCTTTGCTTCTTCGCGCCGGTTGAATCCGGCCACCATGTCGAATCGGAACAGCCTGCATTCCAATGCGCCATTGAAGAACGGCGTCTTGCGCGATTCCTTCAGACGCAGCATCTTGGGCAGCGCGAGGTCGGCGGTGAACAGATAGACCTGCCAGCCGGCAAATCGCTGCTTGAGCGTGGTGGAAAAGGCGCTGTAGAAGGCTGTCGCGAGTTCGTCCGGTGCCTGGCTGCGATCGCCGCGCACACCGATCCGCTCGCCATAGGGCGGGTTGGTCAGGAGGATGCCGGGGATGCCGCTTGGCGGGCGCACTTCCTGTGCTTCGATCTGCTTGAGCGGAACATCGAACAGGATGCCGGCATTGCGCAGGTTGTTGCGCGTCATCGTGATCATGTCGCCGGAAATGTCGCTGCCGAACAGCGTTGGTGTCGTCGGCAGAGGTGCCGGCTTGAAGTCGCCCTTGATGGCGTGCCAGATGTCGGCATCGAAGTTGCGGAAGTTCTCGAATGCAAAGCGGCGGCGCGCACCGGGCGGAATCCCGGCGAGCATCTGGGCCGCTTCGATCAGGATGGTGCCGGAGCCGCACATCGGGTCGAACAGCACCACGCCGGGCTTCCAGCCGGCGGCACGCAGAAGACCGGCTGCGAGGTTTTCGCGCAACGGCGCGTCGCCCGTCTCCTGGCGCCAGCCGCGCTTGAACAGGGCTTCGCCCGACGTGTCGAGATAGACCGTGTAGTTGCGCGCATCGAGAAAGCCGACGATGCGCATGTCGGGCATGCGCGTGTTCACCGAAGGGCGCTTGCCGCACAGGTCGCGGAAGCGGTCGCACACTGCATCCTTGACCTTCAGCGTCGTGAACTCCAGGCTCTTCAGCGGCGACTTGATCGCCGTGATGTCGATCCGGATCGTCTGATCGACCGTGAACCACTGCTCCCAGCGCTGCGCCAGAGTCAGATCGTAGATGTCATTCTCGTTGGTGTAACTGCCGCTGGCGATGCGCAACAGCACGCGTGAGGCGATGCGCGAATGCAGGTTGATGCGGTAGCTGTCGCTGAGCATGCCGGAACAGTGCACGCCGCCCGGCACTTGGTTGTGCACCTTCAGCGTCGTGCTGCGTGCTGCGATTTCGCCGAGTTCTTCGGCCAGTGCCGCCTCCAGGCCGCGCGGGCAGGGGCAGAAATAGGAATATGACATGGGGAACCCTTGATCCGTTGACGGCGCCGCTGCGGCGCCAGATTGATTGCTTGCTGCGTCATCC
>JAEZHR010000342.1 GCA_023416415.1 Pseudomonadota bacterium | reverse complement strand
CGGCCGCCGTATAGGCCAGCATGCGGGCCGCCATCGTGCGTGCCTGCATCGTCAGCAGCATGCGCTTGACGTCGGGGTGGCGAATGATCGGCACGTTCGCCTCGCCGCTCTCGGCATCGCGTCCCTGGCGCCGCTCGCGCGCATACGACAGCGCCTTCTGCCACGCGCGTTCGCTCTGGGCGATGCCCTGCAGGCCAACGTTGAAGCGTGTCTCGTTGACCATCACGAACATGTATTCCAGTCCGCGATTCGGTTCGCCCACCAGATAGCCGACAGCGCCGTCACGGTCGCCGTAGCTCATCACGCAGGTTGGACTGCCGCGGATGCCCATCTTGTGCTCGACGGCGATGGCCTGCATGTCGTTCTTCGCGCCCAGCGTGCCATCCTCGTTGACGAGGAACTTGGGCACCAGAAACATCGAGATGCCGCGGCTGCCGGCCGGCGAGTCGGGCAGGCGCGCGAGCACCAGATGGACGATGTTCTCGGCCATCTCGTGGTCGCCGTAGGTGATGAATATCTTCTGGCCAAACAGGCGATAGCTGCCGTCGGCGTGCGGCTCGGCGCGGGTCTTGATCGCACCCAGGTCCGAACCCGCATTGGGCTCGGTCAGATCCATCGTGGCGCTCCACTCGCCGCTGGCGAGCTTGGGCACGTAGACGCTCTTCAGGTGCTCGTCGGCGGCCAGCAAGAGCGTTTCGGCGGAACCGTGCGCCATCGGCGGCAGCAGCGTGAAGGCGAGGTTGGCCGCATAGAACATCTCGGTCACGGGCGCGGCCACCAGCTTTGGCAGCCCTTGCCCGCCGACTTCCGGCGGCAGCCCCAGGCCGACCCAGCCGGCGTCGCGGAACTGCGCATAGGCCTCGTTCCAGCCGTCCGGGGTGACGACGGTGCCGTTCTCGACGCGGCAACCCTGCACATCGCCGACCGGGTTCAACGGCGCCAGCACGCCGGACGCAAAGCGCCCGGCTTCCTCCAGAACCGCGTCGGTCAGTTCGACGCTCGCTTCTTCGCAACTCGGCAGCGTGCCGATCTTCTCCAGATCCGCCAGGTGGCGCAGGATGAACTGCATGTCCTGCAGCGGAGCGACATATGCATTCATGTCCGGTTTCCTTGCAGCCTGCGCTCAGTCCGGACGCGCAATCACCATCGCGATGCCGATACCGCCACCGATGCACTGGGTGGCCAAGCCATAGCGTCCGCCGCCTTCCTGCAGACGTCGAACTGCGGTGCCGACCAGGCGGCCGCCGGTTGCGCCCAGCGGGTGGCCGAGAGCGATCCCGCCGCCGTCGGTGTTGAGCTTTTCGGGTGCGATGCCGAGATCCCGGCGGCAGGCTTCGGCCTGTGCGGCGAAGGCTTCGTTCATCTCGACCACATCGATGTCGTCTATCGTCAGGCCGGCGCGCGCCAGCGCCTTGCGGCTGGCGCCGATCGGGCCCAGACCCATCACTTCGGCCGGGCAGCCGTCCACCGCGAAGCTGACAACTTCGGCCAGCACCGGCAAGCCGTGGCGCTTGGCGAAGGCTTCGGAGCACACGAACAGCGCGGTGCAGCCGTCGGTCATCGGCGAGCTCGAACCGGCGGTCACGGTGCCGCCTTCCTTGAAAGCCGGCGCCAAGGTGGCGAGCTTGTCCATCGACGGTTCGCGGATGCAGCCGTCCTTGTCCACCAGCGTGCCGTTGACGTCGATGGCGACGATTTCCTTGGCCAGACGTCCTTCCTTCTGCGCGGCCAGCGCCTTGCGCTGGCTCTCGAAACCGAAGCGGTCCTGCTCTTCGCGCGTGATGCCGTAGCGTTCGGCTACGCGCTCCGCGGTCAGGCCGACCTGGATGTAGGCGTCGCGCTCTTCATCCGTCCATGCGGTCGGCGGCGCGAGGTTGAAGCCGAACATCGGCACGCGCGACATCGATTCGACGCCGCCGCAGATGAAGGCTTCTCCGGAATTGGTGGCGATCATGCCGGCGGCCATCTGGACCGTCTGCAGCGCCGAGCCGCACCAGCGGTTGACGGTTACGCCGGCTACCGAAGCAGGCAGGCCGGCCAGCATGCTGACCACGCGGCCCAGGTTCAGGCCCTGCTCGCCTTCGGGATAGGCGCAGCCCCAGATCACGTCCTCGATCTCGCCGACCGGGGCATTGACCTGCTTGACCAGGGCGCGGATGACCTGCGCGCTCAGGTCATCGGGACGGATTTCGGCGAGTGCGCCCTTGCGCGCCGCGGTGAATGGAGAACGGACATAGCCCGCGATGACTGCCTTCTTGGATTCCAATTCAAGCTCCAGATGATGAGGGGCGGATAAATGAGAGGCGGATGCCGGCGGCGCCCGAAGGCGCCGCACAGGCACGGCCGGTGATGGGCGGAACGACGTGCCTTAGCGGTAGCCGCGGCGCTCCGACTCCGAACCGCTGCGAACGCCCAGGTAGAGTTCCCGGACTTCGGGGTTGCTGGTGAGGTCCTCGGTCGGCCCGCTGAGCATCACCTTGCCGTTCTCGAGGATGTAGCCGTAATGCGATACCGAGAACGCCATCGAGGAGTTCTGCTCGACCAGCAGCAACGAAACCCCCTGTTCGCGGTTGATGCGGCCGATGATGCCGAAGAGCTCCTCGACCAGCTTGGGCGCAAGGCCGAGCGAGGGCTCGTCCAGCAGGATCAGGCTGGGCTGGGCGATCAGCGCGCGCCCGATGGCGAGCATCTGCTGCTCGCCGCCGGACAGATAGCCCGCCAGCCCCTTGCGCCGCTCGTACAGGCGCGGGAAATAGCCGTAGACGAGGTCGTAGCCTTCCTTGCCCAGAACACCACGGCGCCCCAATGCAAATCCGGCGGTGGTCAGGTTCTCTTCCACCGTCAGGTCGGCGAAAATGCGCCGGCCTTCCATGACGTTGAACAGCCCGTTGCGCACCAGCTGGTCGGGCGCCATGGCGGCGACCGGGTCGCCGTTGAAGCGGATCGCGCCAGCCACCACCTGTCCGCCTTCGAGCTGCAGCACGTTGGTGATTGCTTTCAGGGTCGTCGACTTGCCGGCGCCGTTGGCCCCGAGCAGGGCGACGACCGAGCCCTTTCTGACGTTCAGCGAGAGGCCGGATACGGCAATGACCGACTTGCCGTAGACCACCTCGATGTTGTCGACTTCAAGAATGTTGGAAGACGCGTCCACCATGTTTTACCCAATACCTTGCAAGCTTATTTGGACAGATCGATCCAGCCCGATGCGGGGACCATGGTCTTCTTGCCTGCATCGTATTGATACACGCGGCCCACGGGGATCGAGTTGCCGACCACCGAGATCGGCGTGCCGATGATGCCGCCGGTATCCCAGTTCTTGATCGAGTTCAGCGCCGCCTTCATGTTGTCGCCGGTGAGTTCCTTGCCGGCGTCCAGCGTGCGCTTGGCGGCTTCGACCAGCAGCATCGAGGAGATGAAACCCTGCATGTAGGCGACCGATTGGTACTCGGGACGGATCTTGCGGATCGTGTCGAGCATCGGCGAATTGCCTTCCTTGTCGAAGTAGTAGCGGTACGGCATCACGCCCATGAAGCCGTCGGCACCGGCACCCATGCGCTCGATGTTGAGCAAGTCCATCGACCACAGCGTGCCCATGAACTTGGTCTGCATGCCCAGGTTCTTCGCCTGCGAGATGAATTCCGGGATCGGCGCCAGCACGTAGCCGTGGAAGATCGTGTAGTCGGGCCGGGCGCGGCGCAGCTTGAGCACTTCGGTCGACACGTCCACCGCGCCGATCGGGGTCGGCAGGGTCTGGGCGATGGTCAGGCCGAGTTCCTTCGCATAGGCTTCCGCTGCCGGAATCGGATCGCGGCCGAATTCGTTGTCCGAATAGACCAGGGCCACGCGCGCCTTCGGCTTTTCGTTGGCGATGTGGCGCAGCAGGATCTTCACCATTTCCGAATAGTCGGGGCCGGACATGAAGAAGTGCGGGAAGCGCTTCGGATCGTTCAGCTCGGTGGCGAACGAGGTGCCGGTCATCAGGATGTTGCCCTTGCGCGCCACTTCCGGAGCGATGGTCTTGGCAAAGCCGGTCGAATCGCCGTAGTAGAAGCGCACGTTGTTGGCGGCGGTGATCTTGTTGAACACGGCGACCGACACGTCAACCTTGTAGGCGGTGTCTTCGGCAACGTAGCGCAGCTTGTGCCCGTTCAGGCCGCCCTGGTCGTTGATCAGCTTGATGTAATCCTGCATGGCGGTGTGGTAACCGGCCGCAGTGGCGGCCATCACGCCGCTCAGCGGAATCGAGGCGCCGAGCACGATTTCGGGCTTGCTCTGTGCCATCGCTTGGAACGGCAGCGTCATCGCGGCGGCCAGGCCGACCGCGAGCTTCAGGCTGTTGCGCTTGGAATTGTTCATTGATGTCTCCAGTCCAGGTGTGGATCAATTGATGGCAGACGAGCTGCCGTTTCTTCCTTTACGCCCGCGCAGCATGCGGCGCAGGCGGGGAATGATTTCGACCAGCCCCTGTGGTTCGAACAGGAGAAAGCCGATGATGAGGCTGCCGAACACGATGGAGCGCACGGCAGGAATGATGGTCATGGCGTCGCCGGGAGCAATCATGTTGAAGGTCAGGCGCAGCAGCTCCGGCACCATGGTCATGAAGGCTGCACCGATGATGCTGCCCGCGATCGTGCCCATGCCGCCGACCAGGATCGCGGCCAGGAAGAAGATCGACATGACGATCGGGAAGCTTTCCGGCGTCACCACGCGGAAGAAGTAGGCCCATAGGCCGCCCGCCACGCCGGCGTAGAACGAGGCCAGTGCAAAGCTCATCAGCTTGTAGCGCAACAGCGGAATGCCGAGCACTTCGGCCGAAATGTCGCGGTCGCGGATGGCGATGAAGGCGCGGCCAACACGGGTGCGGAACAGATTGGCCGCGGCCGTGACCATGATCGCGGCGATTGGCAGGATGATCCAGTACAGATGTTCAGGGCGCGTCAGTTCGGTGCCAAACAGCGCGGCCGGTGTCACGTTCAGACCGCGCACGCCGTTGGTCACCGACTCCCAGTTCGCAAACACGAACTCGAGAATGATCGAAGCCGCAATGGTCGCGATTGCCAGATACAGGCCCTTGACGCGCAAGCTGGGCAGGCCGACCACGGCACCGATGAGAGCAGCCACGAAACCGGCGATGAGCACGTTGAGCAAAAAGGGCGTGCCCGCATGCATTTCCAGCAGGGCCACCGTGTAGGCACCCACGCCCATGAAGGCCGCCTGCCCCAGGCTGGCCAGCCCGGTGTAGCCGGCCAGGATGTTCAGGCCGGTGGCGCTGATGACGTTGATGGCGATCAGGCAGGCCCAGTACAGCCAGTACTCGCTGGAGATGAACGGAAAGACCAGGAATGCAGCCAGCCCAAGCAGAATGCCGTTGCGTCGCATGCCCGGTGTCGCCGGCGCGCGCGTGGCAGTCGCGCCGTTGGAAGTTTGAAGTGTTTGCATAGTCAGAGTCGATCGATTTCAGCGGACCCGAGCAGCCCGTGCGGACGCACCAGAAGCATCAGCAGCAGCAGGGAGAAAGTCGTCACCAGCTTGTATTCGCCTCCG
Organism: Pseudomonadota bacterium; assembly: GCA_023416415.1. Taxonomy (GTDB): domain Bacteria; phylum Pseudomonadota; class Gammaproteobacteria; order Burkholderiales; family Burkholderiaceae_D; genus Noviherbaspirillum. Next base: position 5,994 of record JAEZHR010000342.1, on the reverse strand, counting down.
AGGAAGGCGATGGCGAAGGACTCGATCAGGCCGACCACCATGGCAGCCAGCAGCACGCCGAGGATCGAATCAAGGCCGCCCATGATGACCACCGACAACACGGTCAGGCCGAACAGGCCCATGGCCGAGGAAATGCCGCCGATGGCGCCGATCAGGATGCCGGCACCGGAGGCGATCACGCAGGCGACCACCCAGGACATTGAGTAGACCCTGGGCACGCTCACGCCGCATGAATAGGCCGCGCCCGGATCGGTGGCGGTGGCACGCAGTGCCAGGCTGCCGCGCCAGAAGCGAAACACCAGCAGGAAGACGCCGATGGTCAGGGCAGCGACGACGAAGGCAATCGCGGTCTTCGGCGACACATAGGCTTCGCCGAGGAACACCGGGGTTTCTGGCATAAAGCTGATCAGGCTCTGAGGTTCCAGGCCCCAGATCAGCTCAACCACGCCGACCAGCACCGAGCCGAGACCGATGGTCACCATGAAGACCGAAAGCCCGCTGCTGCCGAGCATTGGCCGAATCACCATCCGCTCGACCAGCGCGCCGAAGGCGCCGCCGCACAGCAGCACCAGCGGAATGGCCAGCCAGACGGCAAGGCCCAGACCCGAGGTGAAGCCGAAGAACAAAAAGGCGCCCAGCATCAGCGTCTCGCCGATGGCCAGATTGACGACGCGAGTCGCCTTGTAGATGAGCACGAAGGCCAGTCCGGTCAACGCCATCAGCGCGCCGGAGCCCAGCCCCGCGAGGGCGACTTCTCCCACATAGACCCAATCGATCATACTGCCTCCATCGTTGCTGCCTTCGGCGCGAGCTGTCCGGCCGCGTCCGCCCCCAGATAGGCGCTGATCACCTCGGGGTCGTTCTGCACCTGCTCCGGCCTTCCCTGTGCGATCACCTTGCCGAAGCTGAGCACGACAACGTGATCCGAAATGTCCATCACCATGCCCATGTCGTGCTCGACCATCAGCACGGTCAGATCCCATTCCTTGCGGATCTTGAGAATGAACTTCGCGATGTCTCCCTTCTCCTCGCGGTTCATGCCCGCCACCGGCTCATCGAGCAGCAGCACCTTCGGACGCATGGCCAGCGCACGCGCGAGTTCGACGCGCTTCTGCAGGCCGTACGGCAGACTGGCCACCGATTCGTTGCGGATGTGGGCAATGTCGAGCAAGGTGATGATCTTTTCGTCGATCTCCGCGCTCAGCGCCTCTTCCTCGCGCCGCGACTTGCCCCAGTACAGCAGGCCGTCGAACAGATTGCTGCGCATGTGCGAATGGCGCCCGAGCTTGATGTTCTCCAGCACGGTCATGCCACGGAACAAGGCGATGTTCTGGAACGAACGCGCCAGGCCGATCCTGGCGCGCTGCGGTGGCGGCGTCTGCGCAATCGACTTGCCCTGGAAGCGGATGTCGCCGGCGAAGGGCTTGTAGAAGCCCGAGATGCAGTTGAACAGCGAGGTCTTGCCCGCGCCGTTGGGGCCGATCAGGGCCGTGATCGAACCCGGCTCCACCGAAAAGGACACGTTGGCCAGCGCTTCGATGCCACCGAAGCGCAGGCACAGTCCGTCCACTTCCAGCAGAGGTCTCCCCGATTGTCTGTTGTTGTCTCTCATTTCAGGATTTCCAACTTAGAGGCTGTAGGCCAGTCGCGTTCCTTCGTCGATGGCGCGCTTGGCATCGAGCTCGGATGCAAAGCGCGCACCGCCGATCAGTTCGACACGCACGCCGCTTTCGGCCAGCGCGTCAGCCAGCGAGCGCTCCGGATCCTGACCGGCGCACATGACCACGTGGTCGACCGGCAGCACGTGCATCTGGCCTTCCACGCTGTAATGCAGGCCGTCGTCGTCGATGCGGTGGTAGGTGGCGCCGGAAATGACCGGCACGCCGCGCTTGACGAGCTTGCTGCGGTGGATCCAGCCGGTGCTCTTGCCCAGGCGCGCGCCGGGGCGCACATTACTGCGCTGGAACATCGTCACCTGGCGCTTCGGCTTTTCGATCACCGGTTCGGCCAGGCCACCGGGGGTCGAAATCGTGGGGTCCAGACCCCAGGCGGTGAAAAACTCTTCCACCGTCTGCACGCCCTGCTTGGGCGCGGTCAGCAACTCCGCCACGTCGTGGCCGATGCCGCCGGTGCCGATCACGGCCACGCGCTCCCCGACACTGACGCGGCCGAGGATGACGTCGAGATAGCCGACCACCTTCGGATGCTCCGCGCCCGGCAGTTCCGGCAAGCGCGGGCGAATGCCGGTAGCCACGACCACGTAGTCGAAACCGGCCTCGGCCAGCGCTTCGGGCGTTGCCACTTCGTTCAGGCGCAGTTCGACGCCGCTGCGCTCGATGCGCTTGCGGAAGTAGCGGATCAGTTCGGCGAACTCCTGTTCCTTGCCCGGAATGCGGCGCGCCACGTTGAGCTGGCCGCCGATGTCGTCGCCGGCGTCGTACAGCACGACGCTGTGGCCGCGCTCGGCTGCGGTCGCCGCGCAGGCCATGCCGGCCGGGCCGGCACCGATGACGGCGACGCGTTGCTTGACGGCCGGAGGCGTGTCGTCGAACTCGTCTTCATGACAGGCCTTCGGATTCACCAGGCAGGTAGCAAGGCGGTCAGTGAAGATGTGGTCCAGGCAGGCCTGGTTGCAGGCAATGCAGGTATTGATTTCGTCGGTACGGCCGGTGGCGGCCTTGATCACGAATTCCGGATCGGCCAGGAAGGGGCGCGCCATCGATACCAGGTCGGCCTCGCCTTTTTCCAGGATCTCTTCCGCCACGCCCGGCGTGTTGATGCGGTTCGAGGCCACGACCGGCACACGCACGACCTTTTTCAGGCGTGCCGCGGCAAAGGCAAAGGCCGCACGCGGCACCGAAGTGGCAATCGTCGGCACCGTCGATTCGTGCCAGCCCACGCCGGTGTTGAGCACATCGATGCCGGCCGCCTCCACCGCGCGCGCCAGCGCATCGATTTCCTCGCCGCTCAGGCCGCCCTCGACGAGGTCGATCGCGGAAATGCGGTACATGATCAGAAAGTCCGGACCGAGGCGCTCGCGCGTACGGCGCACGATCTCGACCGGGAAGCGGATGCGGTTCTCGAAGGAGCCGCCCCACTTGTCGGTGCGCTGGTTGGCGCGCGGCGTGGTGAACTGGGTGATCAGGTAACCTTCCGAGCCCATCAGTTCAATGCCGTCGTAGCCGGCTTCGCGCGCCAGCAGCGCGCAATTGACGAAGTCGTCAATGGTCTGATCGACTTCCTCGGTCGTCATCGCGCGTGGCACGCGGCGATTGATCGGCGATGGCGACGAGCACGGGCCGCAGATTTCCGGGTGCTTGGCGTAGATGCCGGTGTGCAGCACCTGCATCACGATCTTGGAGCCGGCGGCGTGAACGGCGTCGACAATCGGACGGTGCTCCGCGAGCTTGTCTTCGGAATCGAGCACGCTCGCGCCTTCCTCCACGCGCCCTGCGAAGTTCGGCGACACGCCGCCGGTGATGATCAGGCCGACGTCGTGGCGCGCGCGTTCGGCGTAGAAGAGCGCCAGGCGGCGGATCGAATCAGGCTCGTTCTCCAGACGGGTGTGGATCGAACCCATGATCACCCGGTTGCGCAGGGTGTGCGCTCCCACCTTGATCGGGGAGAGCAGGATCGGGTACGGGCTGTTTGCTGCTTGAGTCATCGTTTCTGCTTCCTGTGTTTCAGGCCTGCGTCTTTTCGACGAGGTGGTCCGCGTAGCGGGCGCGCAGCACCTTCTTGTCGAGCTTGCCGGTCGCGGTATGCGGCAGCTGTTCGACGAAGACCACGTCGTCCGGCAACCACCAGCGCGCCACTTTGTCCGAGAGGAAGTTCACGACATCTTCCTTGCTGACCTCGCTGCCCTCGCGGCGCACCACCAGCAGCAGCGGCCGTTCGTCCCACTTCGGATGGCGCGCGCCGATCACGGCGGCTTCGCGCACACCGGGGTGGTCGCAGGCGAAATTTTCGAGATCGACCGAGGAAATCCACTCGCCGCCGGATTTCACGAGATCCTTTGCGCGATCGGTCAGGCGCACGTAACCATGCGGATTGATGGTGGCGACGTCGCCGGTATCGAAGTAGCCTTCGTCGTCGAGCGCGCTGCCGGGCTCCTTGCCGTAGTAGGCCTGGATGATGCAGGGGCCGCGCACCCGCAGGTGGCCGGATGTCTGGCCGTCCCAGGGCAGGCGCTTGCCTTCCTCGTCGCAGATCTTGAACTCGACCAGGAAGGGCGGACGGCCCTGGGTCTGGCGCAGTTCGATCATGGATTCGCCTTCCAGATCGCGCGTCTCCGGCATCAGCGTGCAGATCGCCGACATCGGGCCCATTTCGGTTGCACCGAAGGCCGAGCGCACTTCCACGCCGTGGTCCTGGAACGCATGGATCATCGAGCGCGGGCAAGGAGAGCCACCGATGTAGATGCGCTTGAGATGCTGAAGCCTCTCGCCCCTGGCTTCGAGGTGGTCGAGCACACCCTTCCAGACCGTGGGCACGCCGCCGGTGCAGGTCACGCGCTCGGTGGTGAGCAGCTCGGCCAGCGAGGCGCCGTCGAGCTGACCACCCGGCAGCACCAGCGAAGCGCCGGCCATCGGTGCCGAGAACGGCCAGGTCCAGCCGTTGGCGTGGCACATCGGCACGACCTGCAGCACCACATCGTTGCTGCCGAAGCCGTACATGTCGGGCGAGTTGGCAATCAGCGACATCAGCACGATAGAGCGGTGCGAATACAGCACGCCCTTGGGCTGGCCGGTGGTTCCGGAGGTGTAGGCCAGGCTGGCAGCGGTGTTTTCGTCGAGATCGGGCCAGCGAAAACCCGGGTGTCCTTCGGCGATCCAGTCTTCGTAGGCGATGGCGTTGGGCAGCGTGGTCGCCGGCATGCTGGCACGGTCAACCAGAATCACGTAACGCTCGACGGTAGGCAGACGGTCGGCCAGGCCTTCGACGATACCCACAAAGGCTGTGTCCACCAGCAGGATGCGGTCCTTCGCATCATTGATGATGAAGGCGATCTGGTCGGCGAACAGGCGCGGGTTGATCGGATGGTAGACGGCACCGATGCCGGCAATGCCGAACCAGCATTCGAGGTGATTGGTATTGCTCCAGGCAAGCGTGCCGATGCGGTCGCCCGGCTGAATGCCTTCGGCCAGCAGGCGTTGCGAGACGCGCAACGCGCGCTCATGCACCTGGGCATAGCTGGATACTGCGATCGAACCGTCATGGATGCGCGAGACGACCCGGCGACCGCCATGCTGGCGCGCGGCATGCTCGATCACGTGATGGCAAAGCAGCTGCCTTTCCTGCATCAAGCCCAACATGATGCGCCTCCGTGCTGAATGTCGACCGTCGCCAGACAAGCCGGTTGATTGAATGCGCAGTCCATCTGCCTCTGTCCTCCGTTGAATCTGTTTTCCTGGCTTCGCGTGCTTTCGCCAACTCCGTCATGCCGCGCGCCGCTTCATGCAATCAGGCAATAGCACTTTTGATGCCAGCGGCGAAAGGCGCGTCGGTATGGGGTTTTAGGGGTGGTGGCGCCGCTTTCTGTCTTCCGGAAGAACAGCGGCTCTCCACCACTGTCTGCACAGCAGACATGGTGCGACGCCAGGAGCGCGTCGCTCAGTACTGATAGAAGCCGCGGCCGCTCTTGCGGCCGAGGTAGCCGGCATCCACCATCTCCTGCAGCAAGGGCGCCGGACGGTACTTGGGATCCTTGAAATCGTTGTAGAACACGTTGAGCACCGACAGCAGCGTGTCGAGCCCGACCAGATCGCACAGCGCGAGCGGGCCCATCGGATGGCCGCAGCCCAGCTTCATGCCCTGATCGATTTCTTCGGCCGTGGCCAGGCCCTCCTGCAGCACGAAGATCGCTTCGTTCATCATCGGCACCAGGATGCGGTTGACCACGAAGCCCGGCTCATTCTTCACCGAGATCGGGGTCTTGCCGATCTGCTGCACCATTGCGTGCGCCGCTTCGAACGTGGCGTCGCCGGTCTGGAT
>JAEZHR010000125.1 GCA_023416415.1 Pseudomonadota bacterium | reverse complement strand
GATGTGAAGATCGTGTTCGCCGGCGTATCCGATTCGCTGGAGCATTACGGCTACGCCAAGGCGAACAACGTCACCGGCATTCTGGAGCGCAAACCCTTCGCAGCACTCAGGGAGACGCTGTTGCTGCTTGCGCAGGAAAAGGGGGGGCGGCCGTTGCGCATCATGTTTCTCGGCGATGCTTCCGGTTCGGTACGCAATGACGAGCGCCTGTTCCGGCAGAGCGATTGGGCGCCGATCGAAGTCCTGCCATCGCGTCTTGCGAATACCTTCGAGGAATGGCAGGACGGCGTTCGTTTCGCAAACGAGAACGCCGTGGACTTCATCATTACCGCCAACTATCGCAAACTCCTGCGTGCGCCGGGCGGCAAGGAGCTGATGACGCCGCAGGAAGTGCTGGCCTGGACCGAAGCGAATGCGAGACCGCTGGTGGTCGGCACCAACGGCTTTTTTGCCGAAGATGGCGGAACGCTGGCAATCGGCACTTCGCCCTACGAGCAGGGTGAGGTGGCGCTGGCGATGGCGCGCAGCATCCTGCTGGAGGCCAAACCGCCCGCCGAGATTCCGGTGCAGTCCACGCAACAGTTCGTGGTGGCGATGCGCGCCTCTGCACTTGAGCGGCGCGGCGTGCGGCTGCCTTCGGTCTACGAAGCCGCAGCACGCGCTTCGGCAAACTATCATCCATGACCGACTCGGACAGGAGTTTTCTCATGAGCCTGACAAGCATGCGCGGCAAACTCCTTCATCCGCGCAGCTGGCCGATCGCGCTCAAGCTCGCCATCACCGTGACTGCGGTGGCGCTGCTGCCGATGCTGATCGTCGCCCAGTACAACCTGCAGCGCGGAACCGAAATCACGGCGGCCGGAGAACTGGAGGAACTGGAGCAGCTTGCCGCAAGCGTCGGCCATCAGCTCGACCAGTTGATCAAAGATACGGGGCACACCATTTCCTACTTCGGCTGGAGCGAGGACGTCATTCGCCTGGCCAGCCTTTCTGACAGCAACGCGCGCGCCTCGGTGGAAGACCGGATGTCGCGCCTGTTGACGGCAAACGATGACCTCGAGCTGTTCATGGTGCTGGATCGAAACGGCTCGGTGCTGGCGTCGAGCAAGCCGCACTACGTAGGCCGCAAGCTGAGTTTCCGCGATTACTTCAAGGAGGCCGCACGCGGCAAGGATTTCATCTCGGATCTTGAGGTCGGCACCGCAAGCAACAGCCCGGGCATGTATTTTTCCTCCCCGGTGCGCGACGCTTCGGGCCGCATCGCCGGCGTAGCGGTACTCAAGCTCAAAGGCAGCGCCATCACTACGATCCTGGAAGACGCGAGAAGCCGCCAGCCGACGCTGACCACCTTTCTGATCGACAGCAATGGCATCGTGATCCATCACTCCGATGAACGTGCGCTCTATCACAGCCTGGTGCCGCTGGCGCCGGAGGTGGAGCGACGCTTGATCGAAGAAAAGCGCTTCGGGCTCGAGTCCCGGAGCATCCCTTCGTTCGATGTTCCGGCGCTGGCCGAGCCGATGTTGCGCACGCGTCAGCGCGGGAACGCGACATACGTTTCTCCGCTTACCGCCCGGCCCGAAATCGCGGGCTTCGCACCGCTACGCCGGGTCGACTGGCGCATCGGCGTGGCCGAGAGCCAGGAAGTCTACTCGGCGCCCTTGCGCAAGCTGTTCGACGATGCGGTCAAGAGCGTGGTGCTGGTCGGCATCCTGTGCGTGCTGATCGCCGTCATGCTGGCACGCACCTTCACCCGGCCGATCAAGGCACTGGCCGAGGCGGCGAGGGCGGTGGAAACCGGAGAACTCGGACGTGCCCGCCTGCGTCTGGGTCGCAATGACGAATTCGGACGCCTTGCGGCGACCTTCAACAGCATGATCGACGGCATCGCCGCGCGCCAGCGTGAGCGCGACATCTTCGGGCGCATGGTGTCGCCCGAGGTGCGCGAGAAGCTGTTGAGCGGCGAGCTGAAGCTGGGCGGGGAAAACCTTCGCGTGTCGGTTCTGTTTTCCGACATCCGGGGGTTCTCGACGATGTCCGAGCGCATGAGTCCGAACGATGTCGTCATGCTGCTCAACGAATATCTGACCGAGATGACGGAAGCGGTGCGCCCTTACGGCGGTTACGTGAACAATTTCATCGGCGATGCCATCGTCGTGGTATTCGGAGCGCCGGATGCACGCACCGACTGCGAGTGGGACGCCATCTGCGCGGCTCGTGCCATGAAGCAGCGTCTGCGTGCACTCAATGCGCGGCGGGCAGAACTGGGCGATCCCCCCTTGCAGGCCGGTATCGGCATCAGCACGGGCAAGGTCGTGGCCGGGCAGATCGGCTCGATGGAGCGCTTCATGTACACGGTGATCGGCGACGCGGTCAACATCGCGGCACGACTGGAGGCGTTGACCAAGGACTTCGAGGGCAACCCGATCCTGCTCAATGCCATGACCTGGCAGGGCTGCCAGCAGCATCACCATGAGATCCGTGCGGTCGACGAAGGTCTGCTGCACGTGAAGGGGAGAGCCCAGCCGGTGTACGTGTATGCCATCCATGACGAGGGCGACAGCGCGGCCGTGGAGCCGCACGCGGAGCAGGGCGTACGCGCCGACGCGTGACAGGCAAGTTCAGCGCACGGAGATTGTCGCGCGCTGTATCACCCGCAGATACCAGAGCAACGCGGCCGCCACGATCCCCAGGCTGGCAGCATTGCCCATCCAGAAGCCGGCCGCGCCATGCAGGGCGGGCGGACTGATGCCGAACGGATCGAGTCCCAGCACATAGCCGCCACCCAGTCCGATTCCCCACAGCGCCACGGCATACATCAGGGTGGGTACCACCGCGATCTTGTAGGCGCGCAGCACGAAGGCCGCGGTGACCTGCACCGAATCGAACAGTTGATAAAAGGCGATGAAGAAGAACAGCGGCACCGCTGCTGCGATCAATGATTCGTCGGGTGTGTAGGCGCGCACGATCTGGTAGCGGGCGATCCACACGCCGATGCCGATGATGACCGATGCAATCGCGGCAAGGCGGATACCCGCATTTCCGACGCGGCGGGCACGATCCATGTCGCGTGCGCCGATAGCCTGGGCGACGAGGGTGCCGGTGGCACTCGCGATGGCCAGTGGCAGCATGTACAGAACGGTCGCGAAGTTGGCGACAATCTGGTGGCCACCGAGCGCGGTGGCCCCAAGGCGGGTGATGAAGATGGCCATGAACGTGAAGGCCGTCACCTCGATCAGGTAGCTCAGGCCCATCGGGATGCCGAGCTTGAGCAGTTCGCGCTGGGCCACCCAGCGCGGGGCGACGAAGCCGGTGCCGAACAGACCGAAGCGGCGGTAGGAGCCGTCGAAACGCAGGATCGCCATGCCGATCAGGAACATCGACCAGGTCACCACGGCGGTCGCCAGTGCGCAGCCCGGACCGCCGAGCGCCGGAATGCCGAAGCCGCCGAAAATGAACAGCGCATTCAGCGGCACTTTCAGCGCCAGTCCCGCAACCTGCAGTGCCATGACCATCTTCGGGCGCGCGATCGCCGTGTTCAGGGCGGCATAGATCCGGAATCCGAGTGTGGCGGGCAGGGACAGTACCAGCATGCGCAGGTAAAGCGTAGCCTTCTCGGAGAGCTCCGGCCCGGCTTCCGACAAGGCCAGCAAGGGCTGCGGGTTGAGCAGTGCAATGGCGCCGAGTACGCTCAGGCTGATGGCCAGCCAGGCACCCTGCTTGACCTCGTACCCGACGGCATCAAAGCGCCGCCCGCCATACAGCTGGCCGACGATGGGCGAAAGTGCATTGAGCACGCCGTTCAAGCCGACGAAGATGCTGACATAGATCGAGGCACCGAGCGCCAGTGCGGCGAGGTCGGTGGCCGAAAAGCGCGAAGTCATCGCGGTGTCGATGACGCCGTTGGCGATGACGGCAAGCTGCCCGATCAGGATCGGCCAGGCCAGCGAGGCGATGCGTACGGTATCGGAGCGCCTGTCAGGCGCGTGCGCGGTCTGGCTCAATTCAGGCGGCGGTAGAGGCGGTAGCGGTCGTCACGATCGGATGGACGCCGGCCTTCCCATACCAGTTCCCATTGCGTACCGCCCTGTTCGAATCGGATGGCGGAATCGAAGCCGCGCTGCTGGTCCATCCAGAGAAGGTAATTGCATTGCACGCGGGCCGAGCGCGCAAAATGGACGCCGCCAAAATAAGCGAACGAGGCACGCTGCGCGATCGGAACGTTGGTTTGCACGCAATAAGGTTCCGACGGAAGCGCGTGTGCCAGACTCCGCGCCACGCCGGCATAACTCTTGCCGTAGTTCACCCATGGCAGCCACAGGGTCATCAGCAGCAGCCAGCACAGGATGACGCCGCCAGACGACAGGACGACGGCGCGCCACAGCACCGGCGGGCGACGCGCGATGCGCCAGTACACGACGGCAATCCAGGCAGCGCTTGCCAGCAGGGCGGGCAGCACCGCGAAAGCGAACACCTGCGGCTGGAAGCCAGGTGCCGCCTTGAAGGCGTTCTTGGCGAGCTGGGTCGGCCAGCCGGTCTGCATTGCGATCCAGCCTAGCCAGATGAATGCGGCACAGGTCGTCAGCGTCATCACCGAGAACCAGTCGACGGCATTGATCGTTCCGCGCTTCATGGTCGGAAGGCCGAATGCGGCCAGGATGGCAAGCGCCGGCACGACCGGAAGCAGCGTGCCTTCATCCGGAGAGGGATTGAGCAGTGCGAGCACGATACCGGTAATTGCAAAGG
>JAEZHR010000042.1 GCA_023416415.1 Pseudomonadota bacterium | reverse complement strand
GTGGATGCTCGTCCTGGCTGACCACGATCGGCGGTGCCTTGCGGCGCTCGACGTGGATCGGATGAATCTCTTCATTGAAGAAGCCCGCCGCCCGCGCGGCTTCGAACTTCTGCTGCGAGGCCAGCGCAAAGTCATCCGCCTGCTCGCGCGTGATGTCGCACTGATGCGCGACGTTGTCACCGGTTTCCGGCATGGTGTCGGCGCCATACTGCTGCGTCACCTTCGGGTTCGGAAAGCGTGCACCGATGGTGCTGTCGAAGATCTTGAGTTCGCGGCCGAATGCCGACTCCGACTTGGCCAGCACGAACGGCGCGCGCGTCATGCTCTCGACGCCGCCGGCGATGAAGAGTTCGCCCTCGCCGCAGGTCACGGCGCGCGCGGCATCCATGATTGCGGCCAGGCCCGATGCGCACAGGCGATTGACGGTCTGACCGCCGACGGTCACCGGCAGCCCTGCCGCAAGCAGGGCGTTGCGCGCGACGTTGCGCGCATCCTCTCCGGCCTGGTTGGTGTCGCCGAGAATCACGTCCTCGATTTCCGCCGGCTGCCACGGGTTGCGCGCCACCAGTGCGCGCATGACTTCGGCGACCAGATCATCCGGGCGTACCGTGGCCAGTGTGCCGCCATGGCGCCCGAAGGCACTGCGCAAACCGTCGTAGATGTAGGCGTCGAGCATGAAATCAGATCTCCTTGTGATGCAGGGACAAACCGAGCAGGGCGCGCCGCTGCAGCCAGGGGCTGGGGCGGTAGCGCGGGTCGCCGGTCAGGGTTTCGAGGTTTTCGAGGATGGTAAGAACGGTTTTCGGACCCAGGCGGTCGCCCCATGCCAGCGGGCCGATCGGATAGCCGAGGCCGAGCGTGACGGCCTGGTCGATGTCCTGCGGCTCGGCAATACCCTGCTGGGCGATTTCGCTGGCGATGTTGACGATATGGGCGACCACGCGCTGGGTCACGAGCCCGGCGCTGTCGCGAATGACGGATACGGGAATGCCGGTGGCACCAAACAGGCCGCGTGCCTGTGCCAGTGTTTGCAGCGAGGTGGCCGGGCTGGTCATCAGCACGCGCCGGCGACTGGTGTCGAACAAGGCTTCCACCGCAACCGTGCGGCGCGCGTCCAGACCTTCGTGCAGGATGCCGCTCGTGGCGTCCTCGCCCAGCGGCGTGACAATGCACAGCGCATGGTCGCTGGGATGGGTGCCGGATTCGATCGGCACGCCGGCAGCGGAGATCAACGGAGCGATGCGTTCGGCCAGTTCGGGCCGGCTCTGGCTCAGCCATACGCTGGAAGGCAGGTCGGTTTCATGTTCCGGCTCGGGGCGCGCCTCCCTAGTGCCGTCGGGCGCATAGCGGTAGAAGCCCTGTCCGCTCTTGCGGCCGAGCGCGCCCGCGGCCAGCATCTGGCGCGTGATTCCCTGTGGACGGAAGCGCGGCTCCTCGTAGTACTGGTGATAGATCGACTCCATCACCGGATGCGACACATCCAGGCCGGTCAGGTCCAGCAGTTCGCAGGGGCCGAGCCGAAAGCCCGCGGTATCGCGCAGGATGGCATCGAGCACGGGCACGCTGACCACGTTCTCGGCCAGCAGGCGCAGACCTTCCGTGCCATAGCCGCGCCCGGCGTGGTTGACGATGAATCCCGGCGTGTCCTGCGCGCGCACGGCGGTATGGCCCCAGTGGCGTCCGAGGGCAAGCAGGAAATCCACGACGTCCGGCGCGGTGTGAAAGCCGCCGATCACCTCCACGATCTTCATCATCGGCACGGGATTGAAGAAGTGAAAGCCGGCCACGCGCTGCGGGCGGGCCAGTCCGGCCGCGATTGCGGTCACAGGCAGCGAGGAGGTGTTGGTGGCCAGTATGGTGTCGTCGCCGAGCAGCTCTTCGAGTCGGGAAAACAGCGCCTTCTTGGCGCCGAGGTCTTCCACGATCGCTTCGATCACGACATGGCTGCCGGCCAGCGCCTCCAGGGCGGAACAGGGGTGCAGCCGTTTCGTTACCGCATCGGCGGCTTCGGCGTTCAGCTTCCCTTTCTCGGCCAATCGCGCAAAGGTGGCCTGCAGCGCATGGCGTGCCGCTTCCGGCGCGTCTTCCCGGCTGTCGTACAAGCGCACCTGTGCTCCGGCTGTCGCTGCGATCTGGGCAATGCCTCTGCCCATGATGCCGCACCCGACCACGGCGATGACAAGTTCGGGCGAGGCGGGCGAAGGACGCGGGCGGGTCGGCATGCAGGTCTCCGTGCTGAAGCAGTTGTTTTTATTGTGCAAATAATTCTGCGGTGCAGAATCGAATTTCGAGAAATGGAACTCTATGGTCTGCGGATGGGGTTGTCAAGATGCGCACGCAAGCGCCGAAGCGGATGCGAATGGCGAATAAACAAGAAAGAAAATGGGATTGCCTGGGAATGTGGGCGGCGTGACGCGCAAAACTGGTGCGATCGCAGAAAGACTGCAATGCAGAATAAGAAATCGAAAATTCTTTGCGTTTGCCGGGAGGCTGTGTCAGTATCGCGGCACCCTTTGATCGGCGTGTTTGTCCGGCCTGTTTTTCGCAGGCCGGGACCCGACCGGCACTACTTTTAACGATTCAACATGGTGCGAGAGCAAGACGAACTGGACGATGCGCAGCCGGAGCTGCGCGATGATGCGGAGGCAGCCGGCAAACAGTCGAATGCCAAGGAAGACCGACACTTCGTGACGGCGCTGGCGCGCGGCCTGGATATCCTTTCCTGCTTTCGTTCGGGCGAAAAGCTGCTGGGCAACCAGGAATTGGCCGAACGCGCCAGGCTGCCAAAGTCCACCGTCTCGCGCCTGACCTACACGCTTACCAAGCTCGGCTATCTGCAATACGACGATGAAGTCGGCAAATACCGGCTCGGCACCGCCAGCCTGGCACTGGGCAGTGCGATGCTGTCCAAGCTCGATATCCGTCAGTACGCACGCCCGGCCATGCAGGACCTGGCCGATTTCTCTCATGCCACGGTGTCGCTCGGCATGCGCGACCGGCTCTCGATGATCTACGTGGAGAACTGTCGCAGCCAGGCGGCCCTGACCCTGCGCCTGGACGTCGGCGCGCGCATTCCGATCGCCACCACCGCGATGGGGCGCGCCTATCTGGCCGTGTGTTCGGCCAGCGAGCGCAACGACATTCTCGAGCGCGTGCGCGAACTCGACGAACTGAAGTGGCCGGACATCCGCGACGGCGTGGAGCGCGCGGTCGAAGAATACCGTGAGGTCGGGGTATGTACCTCGTTCGGCGAATGGCAGCCGGATGTGAATGCCATCGCGGTCGCCTTCAGACCGGCGCACGGCAGTTCCATTCTCTCCGTCAACTGCGGCGGGCCCTCGTTCAAGCTCTCGTCCGAGTTCCTGCTCGAACAGGTGCGCCCGCGCCTGATCGCCGTGGCGGACCAGCTGCGCCAGCTCTAGGCTGCCACGGCGCGGCTGCGCTCATCCGACAACCCCTGCTGCAATCATCGCAGTGTCTCGCTTCGAGGCGCTGCGCTTTTCTTTGCTTTGCCGTGGTCGAACTTGCTATAGTCCGACGCACAAGGGCCACGCACTCTGCAGGCATTCGACATGCACTGCATAGGGGCGCTTGCGATGGATCAAACGTAGCAAACATGGGCGCGCCTAAGATTTGGGCGGTCCGCCTTCATTACCGTGGGTTTCTCTCGTCCAGTCCGCCTTGCCATGTCTGCTCTCCGACTGCGGCCGGCCCGCATCCGAATCGTTCACCTCTTCAGGGAGATATGCAATGAGTGAAGTTGTCATCGTCGCCGCCGGTCGTACCGCAGTCGGCAAGTTCGGCGGTACGCTGGCCAAGACGCCCGCTGCCGACCTCGGCGCGCACGTCATCCGGAACCTGCTTGCCAGGACGGGTATCGCGCCGGAATTGGTCAGCGAAGTCATCATGGGTCAGGTGCTCACCGCGGGCGTCGGCCAGAATCCCGCGCGTCAGGCCGTGATCAAGGCCGGCCTCCCAGACATGGTGCCGGGCATGACCATCAACAAGGTTTGCGGATCCGGCCTGAAGGCCACGCACCTGGCGGCGCAGGCAATCCTGTGCGGCGATGCCGAGATCGTAATCGCTGGCGGCCAGGAAAACATGAGCGCCTCGCCGCACGTACTCAACGGCTCGCGCGACGGCTTTCGCATGGGAGACGCCAAACTGGTCGACACGATGATCGTCGACGGCCTGTGGGACGTCTACAACCAGTACCACATGGGCATCACTGCAGAGAACGTCGCGAAGAAGTACGACATCTCGCGTGAGGAGCAGGACGCCTTCGCTGCCGCCTCCCAGAACAAGGCCGAGGCAGCGCAGAAGGAAGGCCGCTTCAAGGACGAAATCATTCCCTTCGAAATTGCATCGAAGAAGGGGGCGGTCGTGTTCGATACCGACGAGTTCATCAAACCCGGCGTCACCGCCGAAGCCCTGGCCACACTGCGTCCGGCCTTCGACAAAAACGGGTCGGTCACCGCTGGCAACGCTTCCGGCATCAATGACGGTGCGGCTGCGGTGATCATGATGTCGGCGAAGAAGGCCGACCAGCTGGGCTTGACGCCGCTGGCATGCATCAAGGCCTACGCCTCGGCTGGCGTCGATCCCACCATCATGGGCATGGGACCCGTGCCGGCTTCGAAGCTGTGCCTGAAGAAGGCGGGCTGGACTCATCAGGACGTCGATCTGATGGAGATCAACGAAGCCTTTGCAGCGCAGGCCATCGGCGTGAACCGCGAGATGGGCTGGGACACGAGCAAGATCAACGTCAATGGCGGCGCGATCGCCATCGGCCACCCGATCGGCGCCTCCGGTTGCCGCATTCTGGTCACCTTGCTGCATGAAATGATCCGCCGCGACGCCAGGCGCGGACTGGCCAGCCTCTGCATTGGCGGCGGCATGGGTGTGGCACTGGCAGTGGAGCGCTGATTCATCCGGGCGCGCATCTTCAGGTCTTTACGAAAACAAAGAGAGAGCGAACATGGCACGAGTGGCATTGATTACGGGCGGTATGGGCGGACTGGGTGAAGCCATCTGCATCAAGATGGCAGCACTCGGCTATCAGGTGGTAACGACACACTCGCCGGGCAATACCCGGGTTCAGGAATGGCTGGAAGCAATGCGGGAGCAGGACTACAAATTCCACGCTTATCCCTGCGACGTGGCTGACTTCGAATCGGCCAAGGCCTGCGAGGAGAAGATCACGGAAGACCTTGGCCGTCCGATCGACGTGCTGGTCAACAACGCGGGTATCACGCGCGACATGACCTTCCGAAAGATGGACACGGTCAACTGGGACGCCGTGATCAAGACCAACCTCGATTCCGTGTTCAACATGACCAAGCAGGTCTGCGACGGAATGATGGAGCGCGGCTGGGGCCGCATCATCAACATTTCCTCCGTCAATGGCCAGAAGGGCGCGTTCGGCCAGACGAATTACTCGGCGGCCAAGGCCGGCATGCACGGCTTTACCAAGGCGCTGGCGCTCGAAGTGGCAAGAAAGGGCGTGACGGTCAACACGATTTCCCCAGGCTACATCGGTACCAAGATGGTGATGGCCATTCCGGCCGAGGTCCTTGAGAGCAAGATCCTGCCGCAGATCCCGATGGGCCGACTGGGCAAGCCGGAAGAAGTGGCCGGCCTGGTCGCCTACCTTGCTTCCGATGAAGCCGCCTTCGTCACTGGTGCAAACATCGCGATCAACGGCGGGCAGCACATGCAGTAATTCCCGGTGGCCGGGGCCACCGTTCATGACGCAACGGCGTGCCGGACAGATCGTCCGGCACGCCGTTTTTCGTTCGGGATATCTGAAGCCCTGTTGCCATTACGTTTCCGGCCGAGGAGGACCGTGAGCGCCTGTCTGCGCGCGGTAATCGGCTATTCGAGACTATGCGGCGAAGCGGGCCGGAGCATCGCTGGGCTGTTCATTGCGGAAATAATGGAAGGCTTGGGAATGAGGGGCGCGCCGTGCCGGTACTCATGCAACGGACCGGCAGGCACAGAGGTGGATTGCGCTGCATTCTGTTGCGATGGACGATCCTTGGAAATGTTGCTCGATGACGCAGCAAAGAGGGATATTCGGAAGGCCGAGCGAAGAACGCCTGTGGCGTTTGCGTTGTGTTCCTCGTGCCTCTCGTGCCTCAAGCGCGTCCGGACGTTCCGCATTCGGCTGCCGCCAGGCGCCGGCCGGAGGAGGTCGGTCGAGTGCAAGCCGCCACTGCTCAGCCTGCCTCGGCGTCCGTGGCCACCAGCCCCTGCAGCAGCTCGACCAGCTGAGGCAAGGTGGCATAGCCCGAGCTGACCAGGTCCAGCTGACCGTCTTGCTCCAGCAGCACGGTCGGGAAGCCGGTCACGCCCCAGCGATGGACCAGCATGAAGTCTTCGTTGGTCGCGCGGATCGCATCTTCCGAGGCCCAGGTGGCAAGAAAGTCCGCCTCGCTCACGGGGCTGCCGGCTTCGGCCATCGCTGCAGTGCAAACTTCCGCAAGCACGCATGCATCGGTCGTATCGCGCCCGTTGGCGTAGAAGGCGCGCTGAATTTCGTGCAGAACGTAAAGGGTGGTGGCAGGTGCCAGCATGCGCGCTGCCACCACGGCACGGCAGGCTGGCTCGGTGTCATAGACGAAGCCTTCACGCTGGATCGTGTTCGGGTCGAAGGGCAGGCCCGTCCGCTCTTCCACCGTGCGCCAATGGGCGAGGATCATGTCCTTGTCCGCGACGCGCATCGGTTCCTTCGCATACGGGCGCAGGCCGCCGACGATCACGTCGACCCCCAGTCCCGGCAAGCCTTCGAGCAATGCAGCCAGCTCAGGGCCGAAGCCGTAGCACCAGGAGCACATCGGGTCGGCGATATGGATCAGCTTGGTCATGGGCAGCTTTCTTGATTGTTGTCAGTGAGATTGTGTCCAGCGTATGCCCATACTACGTGATTCCCAAGTGCATCGAACCGGCAAGCATGACGCGGAATCGTAGCCTGTTCTGCGCTATGTCCGCGGCTGTCGCGCAGGCATGAACTTAGGCTCGGCCGCAGGCTCTATCGGCAAGGCGCGCATGACGCGCCAGTTCCCCCATTCTGGTTTACACGGAGAAGTCACATGCGCAGCGATTACATCTCGCAATTCGGAAGTGAAATCGACGAGGGATACGAGAAGCTGCGCAGGGAAGCTATGCGTACCATCGAGCAGCACGGTCGTCGCCCGATGTCTGACCTGGTGGAAATGAACGAGAGCGAGCGCGTCAAGTGGCTGTTCTGGAACATGCACGAAAACCTGGAGGAATTCCGCAAGCTGGAGCCGACCCTGATCGGCCAGATCATGTGCACGACTCTGACCGTGGCCGATGGCTTGTCGGTGAGCACCGCGAAGTCCGGCACGGGGAGGACCATCGCCCTTAACTGCCGGTGGTACCTGCGGCTGGCCTACAGCACGTTCCAGAATGAGGAAGCCTATCCGATCGGCGATGGCGCGGTGGATCTCACCGTGTCCAACACGCGGCCGGAGACGCCGCCGCTGCAAAAGCACCAGAAGGGCTACATCGAAACCGACAACTCGCTGTATCCGCATCAGCTTTACGTTTATGGCTGGGTGGCCGAGGCGATCTGGGACGAAATCCGGCCCCACCTGTACACGCCGACACCCAATACCCAGACGGATCTGGTACTGCGCGACGACAGCCTGTTTCCGGTCAAGCCGGGCTTCGGTTTCGTGGCCGGGCCTCCGGGATCCGTCGGCATCACCAATCTCGAATTCCGCGTAGCCTCGCATTCCGTAGAGCGCCGAACGGCGCGCCGTGCCGAAACCCTGCAGCGTTGACCGAGTCCTGCCGACAGGCCTGGCGCCGCGCCGTGTACGGCGCGTGCCGGATGCGATGCACCGTTACATGAGGGGAGACCAATGACTTCGATTCAACAGCAGATGACGGCGGTCACCGCAACGCAGATGCAGGCCCAACTTGTCTGGTACCGGGACATGTCGCAGACGGCTTTCGAAAGCATGGAACGCCTGCTGCAACTGAACTTCGCCGCCACGCGCGCGTCGCTGCAAGATACGGCGGACGCTGCGCGCCAGGTGCTCCACGCCACGGGACCCGGCGAGATGATGGCGGTGCTGCGTGCCCAGAGCGGGCCGCACATCGGCAAGAGCATAGCCTATGGCAATCACCTGTTTCATATCGCAAGCGACACGCACGCTGACCTGTCGCGCTGCGCCGAATCGAGGATTGCCGAAGCGGGAGAGTATGCCAGTGCGCTGATCGATGTCACCGCCCGAACCGTTCCGCCAGGCACGCGGTCCTTGCTGGTGTTGGTGAAGACGGCCGTCGACCAGGCCAGCGGCGGCTATGCGCGGCTCAACCGTTCCAGCCGCCAGGCGGTGGAGACGCTGGAATCGAACGTGGATGCGGCAGTCAACCAGATCGTGCATCCGGTCGCGCCGCCCGACCTGCCCACCACGCCGACCGTCAGCAGCTGAATCCGGGAGTCATCCAGACGCAGGAGCGCAATACGGCAGGGTCAACCGGGCGCGGCCAGCTTTTGCTCCGCCTTGTCGAGCCAGTCCGACAAGGCCGCATGCAGATCCTGGAGGCTGAACGAACAGCTTTCCTCGCCGAACAGGCTTCCCGACTCCAGCCGCAGCAGCAGCGCCTGCAATACGTCTTCATAGCGTGGCGGCAGGGCAGCGAGCAGCGTTCCCTGCGCACGCCAGTGGTGGCACAGCTCACCGGGGGCGATGCGTCTTTCGCGCAGGTCGTCGAGTGTTGCGCGCATGGTGTGCAGGTCGGCTGCAAGGGGCATTGTCGTTCTCGAGCTTTCAGGTGAATGCGCGGTTGCAAGCGGAGTCCTGCATCCGGCTTGGGGCTGCGGCTTCAACTGCTGCCGCTTGCATCGTGCAAAGGATCGCCTTCGCTTCGGACAGGGCGATGGCGTTCGCGCCAGGGCTGGCCGAAGCGCGCTTCGACCTCGTCGTGCGCCATGTAGGGCCGGTCCGTGGCCAGGCGCAGCGGCAGACCGGTGCCCATGGCTTCACGAAACTGCGGAGGCAGATCCACGCCATAGCTCCAGCCGCCATTGTTTTGCCAGAACCAGATCTGCTGCTCGGTCGCGTAATAGATCTGGTGGCTCGGGTAATAGACGTAGCGATGGTAGCGGACAGCCTGGCTTTTCTGATCGGCAGGTGGCCCCCCGAGTGCGCTGGAAACGGGCGCGGCAAGCAGTGCGGCAACAAGCAGGAAGGGTATGCTGGTCTGGCGGTGCACTGGCGTCTCCTGGCATGGCGGAGCCGCAATGATGGCGGCAGCAGCCGAGGGTGTGAACCTGATGTTGTTGTCAAATGTAACAGAAAGTATTGCCCGTGTGCAGCGATGTGGCAGCGGGTTACATCCGCTTGCATACTCGGCTGGCGCAGGCCATGGTCGCGACAGGAGCGGGCGCGAATCCGGGCTGTGATTGGGGCAGGATGCGGGCCGCGATCCGGCTCATGAGCCGTGTTCAGTAGGGCGTCCGGTAACGGTAGCCGCGATAGTTGAGCACCATTCCATCCTGCCGCAGTGTCTCCAGCGTCAGTCCGGGTGCGACTTCGTCGCCTTCGTGGCGCAGACGGCTGTTGATCAGCACGCTGCGGTCGGACGGGTTCGCCGAGTAAAGGAAGCCGCCGATGGCCAGTGGGGGAATTTCGCGCTGTATCTGCGCCGGCAGATCGCGCAGCGTGCCGACGGTGGCTTCGGTGGAGGGTTTCGCTGCGGTCGGGACCGGCACAGGATCCGGGGGCGGCATGGGCGCGGGACCGGCATGTGGCGGGATGATGACGGCTGAGGGGGGCGCCGCTGCATGGGAGGCCGGTGCCGGCTGTGGCAGTGTCGCCTGCGCCTGCGCGATCGCAGCCGGAGGCTGGTCCGGCGTGCGCGTAGCGGGAAGCACCTTGATGGCGAGTGCGCCCAGCAGCAGAATCGCCCCAGGCATGGCGACCCAGGCCGCCATGCGTGGCGTCGTCCGCGAAGCCGGAGCCGCGATGAAGGCTGTCGGCAGGTCCGGGCGCGGTCCGGTGATGCCATGGCGTTCGGCCTCGGCGCGTTTCAGGGCATCGAGTATGTAGGACACGTCAGTTCTCCTTGCCTTCCGACAGCGCGGACAGCAGGACGGGTTCGGCCACCCCGGCCACCCGGTTCAGGTGCATGAAAGTGATCGGCCCGACGACACCATCGACTGACAGCCCCAGCGACTGCTGGAATCGCCTGACCTGCTCGTGCAGGGTCAGGTTGAAGGGCTGGTGCGGGGGCGGCAGTTCGGTCTTGTGCAGCCGCGCCAGCTGTTCGCCGGCCCAGTCCACCGCGACACCGCGCTGGCCGCGCGCAAGCGATTCGCTGACCCCGCCCGGCGAGCGCCATAGCGTCGTGAACTCGCCGCGAAAGTGCCGTGTCAGTGCCGCGAGATCGACCTTCTGCCGTGCCGGACCGGCCTCCAGCCATGCGCCGGATGCATCCAGTGCAGTGAGCAGCGCAAAGTAGGGCACGCCATGTGCGTCATACAGGCGCAGGACGGCCGGGCGGTCGAGCTGGCGCAGTTCTGCCAGGCCGCCGGCGCTGCGAAAGCAGCGCAGCGGGCTGGCGTGCCGCCGGTCGCAGGGTTCGGCATCGCCTTCGCGCCAGCCCCAGAGCGCGGCGAGCTGGATAAGGGCGCTGTGCTCCTCGGTGATGCCGGCGAATTCCGCTTCGGGCACCTGCGCTGCGGTCTCGGGTGCTCGCTCCGGCAGGGCCGTGGTGCCGTTTCCTGCCGCCACCGCTGGCAGTTCGGCTGGCGATGCGTTGTCCGATTCGGGCGGGGCTGCGGCCTGCGCTGGCTGCAGGGCGGCAAGCAGTGGCGGCATCCCCATGAAAGCAAATCCCGCCAGAACCAGTGCGGCGGCGCCCGCTGCCAATGCCAGTGGCTGCCAGCGCCGAGTGCGCCTTGCGGGCGCTGACTGGTTGATGAACAGCTCCGAGGCCGCATGGGCGAGGATGCGGCGGTCGATGCACTGGGCGCGTTCGGCGTAGGCGCCAAGCAGGGCGCGGTCGCACAGCAGGTTGATGCGGCGTGGCACGCCGGCGGAAAGACGATGGATGTGCGCCACCGAAGCCGGCGGGAAAGGCGATGGGCCGTTCAGTCCGGCCACCGAGAGCCGGTGCTGCACGTAGCTCGCCGTCTCCTGCTCATTCAGCGGGCCGAGGTGATAGTGCGCGATTACACGCTGTGCCAGTTGCTCCAGCTGCGTTTCCGCAAGCATGGTGCGCAGTTCCGGCTGGCCGATCAGGATGATCTGCAGCAGCTTGCGTTCATTGGTCTCCAGGTTGGTCAGCAGGCGCAATTGCTCCAGCACATCCGGTACGAGGTTTTGGGCTTCGTCGATCAGCAGAACGTTGTTGTTTCCTGCGGCGTGCTGCGCGAGCAGGTAGCGATTGAGCGCATCGACCCAGGCGCGGGTTCCGCTACGGCGCGCATCGTCGGGCAATGCGACGCGGAACTCCGCGCAGATCGCCTCCAGCAGTTCCGGCACCGTGAGCCGGGGATTGAACACGTAGGCAACGTTGCAGTTGGCCGGAATCTGCTCCAGCAGACAGCGGCACAACGTGGTCTTGCCGGTACCGATCTCGCCGGTCAGCAGCACGATGCCGCCACCGGCCTCAATGCCGTAGAGCAGGTGGGCCAGCGCTTCCCGATGGCGCTCGCTCATGAACAGATAGCGTGGGTCGGGGGCAATGGAGAACGGTAGCTGCCTGAGGCGAAAGTAGTTGGTGTACATGGGCGCATTGTAAAGGCGCGAATTCGCCCTCCTGCCGTGCTGCAATTGATCTGGCGCAAGCTGCAGGCGACCCCCGCGAACGCGCATTGGCTAGAATGGGCGCGGTTTTCTGCGTCAAGTAATGATTCCTCCACCGGCGGGCCGCTTCGACGTGGGAGGTTTTCAAATCGAATAAACAGGGAGATTGGAATGAAGAAGACACTGCTGCTGCTGACCGCCATGCTGTTTCCTGCTGCAGCCTTGGCTGCAGGCGCAATGAAGCCCGGCCTGTGGGAAATGACGATGAAGTCGGATGCCTTGAAGGACGTACCCCAGATCCCGAAGGAGCAGCTGGAACAGATGCGCAGGATGGGCATCGAGGTCCCGCAGATGTCGGGTGGGGCGATCGTCAGCAAGGTCTGTGTCACGCCGCAGATGGCCGCAAGTCAGGCGCCCGGCCTGGGGGAAATGGAAATGGGCTGCAAGCCGAAGAACACAAAGCATAGCGGCGCGAGCTACAGCGCCGACATCGTATGCAACGGCGATCTGAAGGGTACGGGCAAGGTGTCCGGAAAATTTGAAGGCGGAGAACGCTACACCTCGGTGTACGAGTTCAAGGGGACGATGCACGGCCAGCCGGTCAATCATCGTCAGGAAAGCAGTGGGCGGTGGCTGGCCAAGGACTGCGGCAGCGTCCGTCCCCTCGGAGACTGATGCCAAGCTCGGCGGGGAGCTAGAAGCCGGTCGCGCCGCCTTCGAGCGCCCCCGTCGTATTGAACATCGGATTGGCATTCACGGTTGATCCGAAGTTGGAGCCTGTGCTCAGGCCGGTCAGCGACGTGGTCGTGGAGCTTGAGGTACTTCCCAGGCTGATGCTGCCCGGTGTCGTTCCCAGACTGACGCTTCCCGGCGTATTCGTGACCGTGCCGGTTCCGATGCCGCCCGGGGCAGTCGAGAGGCTGCTGCCCGGAATGGTGATTCCTGAAGTGTCCGCGCCTGTGCCATCCGTGCCGATGCCTGTGGTACCGATGCCTGTGGTACCGATGCCCGTCGTGCCGATGCCTGAAGTACCGATACCCGTAGTGCCAATGCCCGAGGTTCCGATTCCGGAAGTGCCGATACTTGAAGTCCCGAATCCGGTGCCAAAGCCTGTACTGCCGAAGCCGGTGCCGATGCTTCCCGTACTGCCGTCGAGGCTGTCGGTTCCCGTGCCGGAGGTGTCGACCGACGTGTTGAGGTCGGGGATCGCCGTGCCTGGCGTCAGTGACATTGCCGAACCGGGGGTGGTCGAATCGGTCGCATCAGGGAGCGCCGGGTTTTCCGTGAAAGCGGCATCCCGCTGCTGCGGCAGCAATTGGCCGCGCAGTTCGCCAGCAGGAAAGGCGGCGCTGATTACCTGCACGTAGAGCCCTCCTGCCAGCAGGGCATTCAGGTCGTCCGGGGTCAGCACGGCGCGGCCGAACCAGACGCCGCTGGAAGCCACCGTTTCGCCCAGGGCGAAGATTGCATCTCCATTGCTGCCCGCCGCACCGCGGCCCACCACGACCGAGGTCGGGACCGTACCCGAGATGTTCAGCGCGACTTCAAGCACCCGGGTATCGGGATCCACAATGGCGGCAGCAGCCCCCTGCGCCACACTGGTGACGGCGGGCACCACGGAGCCGCTCGCCAGGACTGCGGCCAGCGTGACCGGTTCGCGGTCGGTTGCTGCAGTTCCGCCCACTCCGGGTGCAAGTGCCTGGATGCTCACGCTGCGCTGCGGCACGATGCTGCCGGTCAGTTCGCCTGCGGGAAAGGCAGCACTCGCAGTTTCAACAAAAAGGTCACCAGTGCGCAGGGCAGCAGCCTGATCTTCGCTCAGTGTTGCCGTTGCACTCCACACGCCACTGGCTGGCGGTGTTTCCGCCAGCGCGAGGATGATGGGTTGGGTTACGCCGGGGGAACGGATCACGACCGAGGTGGGAGTCGTGCCGGACAATCTGGCCACGGCCACCACCTCACGCGTGTTCGGGTTGACGCTGAACGTGGTGATGCCGGTCGGGCTGACGCTGCTTTGACGAACTGCATCAGGCGCAGATAGCGTGGCGACGAAGGCGCTGCCCACTTGCGTATCAACGGCAGGAAGCCCCGTGCGCACTTCCACGTCGTCGTCACCGCCACCACAGGCGCTCAGTATCAATATGCAGCAGCCTGTCACGAGGGCTTGCAGGATTCTGTGGAAAGCTTTCATCTGACCATCCCTCCAGGTCCGTTCCTTGCCCGCGCGCAGCGGGCGGACGCATGAAGGCATGCAGCGAGCGTGCCAGCCCGTTCGCCGCCGGAATGCCGTGGCGATAGTTCCCGAGAGACCGGAACCGGAAAGAACGACACTGCAGGCATGCAGGACTTGCGCGCCCGGACTAGCTTTCCGCAGGTTTCCGCGCCTGCCGACCTGCGGGCCTTCATGTGCGCCAATGCATGTTCCGGCAGGGCCGGCGGATGAAGATCCGGACATGAAAAATTGAAAACAAACATTCACGCTACACTTGCCACATGCCTGCCGATACTTCCCTCACATCCCGCCGTGCCGGATGGCGCGAAGCCTGCGCCGGCCTGGCCGCGCTCGCGGTGGCCATGGGCGTGGGTCGGTTTGCCTTCACACCGGTGCTGCCGCTGATGCTGGATGAGCAGGCACTGTCGATTGCCGGCGGTGCCTGGCTCGCGTCGGCCAACTATCTTGGCTACCTGCTCGGTGCGCTGAGTGCAATCTTTGTGCGTGTGCCGCCCCAACGCGCCATCCGCGGTGGGCTTGTCGTAATTGCGCTGGGCACGCTTGCCATGACCGCGCCACTGCCTTTTGCGCTGTGGGCCTTCTTGCGCGGGATGGCGGGTGTGGCCAGCGCCTGGGTGCTGATCTCGGTGTCTGCCTGGTGCATGGAGCTGGTGTTGCGGCGAGGCATGCCCTGGTTGTCGAGCGTGGTGTTCGCGGGCGTCGGCTCAGGCATTGCGGGCGCCGGTTTGCTGTGCATGGCGGTCGGCAACGCCGGTGCTGCCGTCGCCTGGAGTGCGCTCGGTATCGTCGCGCTCGCGCTGACCTGGGCGATCTGGAACCGCTTTGCGGACGCGCCGGCGGCAGGCCCGGCGGTGCCGGTGCGGATAGGCTGGTCGGGACCGGTGCTGCGCCTGGTGGCGAGCTATGGCCTGTTCGGCTTCGGCTACATCATCCCGGCCACTTTCCTGCCGGTGATGGCGCGCGATGCCCTGGGGGGCGGAGCTGCCTTTGTCTGGTCGTGGCCGGTGTTCGGGCTGGCGGGCGTCTTGTCCGTGCTGCCGGTGGCGCGGCTGGTGAAAGGATTCGGCAACCGGCGCGTGTGGCTGGCCGCGCAACTGGTCATGGCCGTCGGCCTGCTCCTGCCGCTTGCCAGCACGAGCCTGCTTGCCGTTCTGGGCGCGGCGCTTGCGGTGGGCGGCACCTTCATGGTCATCACCCTGGCCGCATTGCAACAGGCACGGGAAGTTGCCGGCCGCGAATCGGGCGGGCTGATAGCCGCGATGACGGCGGCGTTCGCCGCGGGTCAGATTCTCGGGCCGCTGTCGATCGGCGATGGCGGCTTTACCGTGCCGCTGGCGATCGCGGCGCTGGCACTCGTGACCGGCGCGGTCTTGCTTGCGCGCCCCGCCCGGACGGAATTTTCAACCCAGGAGTAGCCGATGCACGACACCTCCGACATTGCGGCCGGCATGCCCGGCCCGGAACGCATGCCGCCACTGGCGCCGGAACAGATGGATGCGGCGCAGAAGGCGGCGGCCGATGCCCTGATCGCCGGCCCCCGCAAGGCCGTGCTGGGGCCCTTCATTCCGCTCCTGCGCAGTCCCGAATTGCTGGACCGCCTGCAGAAAGTTGGCGAGTACCTGCGCTTCCAGAGCGCGCTGGAAACGCGCATCAACGAATTCGTGATGCTGCTGGTGTCGCGCCGCTGGACGCAGCAGTTCGAGTGGTGCACGCATTACCCGCTGGCCCTGAAGGCCGGCGTGAGCGTCGAGGTGCTGGACGCGCTGGCAGAAGGGCGACGCCCGCAGGGCATGGCGCCGGACGAGGCGCTTGCCTACGATTTCTGTGATGAACTGGAACGCACGCGAGGCGTCTCGGATGCCACCTATGCACGCGCAGTGGAGGTGTTCGGCGAACGCGGCGTGCTCGATCTGCTCGGGCTGATCGGCTACTTCACGACGGTGTCGATGGTGATGAACGTGGCGCGTACGCCGCCGGCTGCGGGCAATGTGATCCCGACACTGTCGCCCTTTCCCCGCTAGCCGGAGCGGTCATCCGGGCGGCGGCAGGCCCGGTTGCATTGGCTCCCTCAGTTGCGGATCGTGACCAGACGCGACAGTCCGAACAGGTTGACCTTCTGTACCGACAGCACGTCCCAGTCGTAGCGCAGGATCTGCTCGTTGTAGCAGAAGTCGGAGCGGAAACCGATGCGATCGGCCAGCTTGCTGACCGCGCGTTCGAGGAACCACCAGACCTTGCTGCCGCTGAAGTGATTGAGGATCAGGATGGTGCCGCCCTTGCGGCAGACGCGGCGAATTTCCGCCACCAGCTTCTCCGGATGCGGGGTGACCGACAGCACGTAGGGTACGGCCACGCATTCGAAGCTGCCGTCCGGAAAGTCCATCGCTTCCGCGTTCATCGCTGCGAGATGGATGTTGCGTCCGCCAAGGCGGTGCGCGCGTTCGCGCGCGATGCCCAGCATTTCATCCGACAGGTCAATGCCTACAACTGCGGCTTCAGGCGGGTAGTGTTCCAGTGTCAACCCGGTTCCCACGCCGACTTCCAGTATCGATGAGGGCTTGAGCATCTGCACCGCGTCGGTCAGTGCCTTGCGACCGGGGCCGAGGACGGCGCCGAAGGTCCGATCGTACAGCGGAGCGTAGAGGCGGTATGTGCTTACAACGTTGTCGACGGAGATCGGGTTCATGCGGTCCCTGAGGATGAGTTGTCGAAATGGAATGTAAGACCAATGGTAAAGCGAAAGTTCAGCCGATGCATTCGGGAATCGCCCAGGTCTTGCGTTTTCCCGACTAGTCGACGCAATGCCCTGCGTTTTGCAGCAGCATTTGGGCATGCAGCAGATCAACATCCTTGATCAGTAGATGGGCGCAGTCGAAACCGGAAACGAGGAATACGCCAATGCCGCCATCGGACAGTGGTTGGACCACGGAGAGCGCAATGCCGGTTTCATGCAGATCAAAGGGACCGATCAGTTTCAGGCAGACCCAGTCGTGATCGGACTCGGTATCTTCCGGCACACGCTCGGACGGGCAAAGAACGGTCAGCGCGTCGTCCGAACGGTTGATGGCGACGAAGCCCTCGCCATCGATCCAGGAGGGGGCCGAAGCGTAGGGCGGCAGGCGGCAGATTGCGTATTTGCCTTGCAGCAATTGAAGTCTTAGTCGTCTGCGCATCCTCGTCCGTGCATCCGTGCCAAGGCCCTTGCAAAGAATGAATCAGCGCCGTCGTGCTGCCGCCAGATCGGCCTTTGCCTTGTCGACGCCTGCTTCCGCCTGCGCGATTTCGCGTGCCAGGGCGCGCTGGCGCTCGGCGTAGGCGCTGCGCGGGCCGATGTCGCCCAATTCTTCCAGCCGCGGCGCATGGGCCGCATCGCGTTTGCGACGCGCATCCTCCAGCAGCATTTCGGCGCGGATCAGTTCGGCTGCCGCTTCGTCCACCGTGCGCGGCCCGCCGGAAGACGGAATCGTGGCCACCTGCTGCACCGGCGTTGCGCGGATTTCCTGCTTTGCAGGGGGGCGTGGATTGCCGTTGACACTCCAGGTGCTGCCTGGCGGTGGCAGATCGACGTTGAGAGTGTGGTCCACGCGCGCACCCGGTTTGCGCTGATCCGAGTAAACGATGCGTCCGTCCGGCATGATCTGGCGGTAGAGGACTGTCGGCGGGTCGGGCAGGGGG
>JAEZHR010000431.1 GCA_023416415.1 Pseudomonadota bacterium | reverse complement strand
GATCACGTCGCCACCCAGGATCGGCAGATGAAGGAAATACTTGCCGCGCTCAAGGATGCCGGCATCGGCTGCGAAGTGCTGAAGCAGTGCGAGAATATCGATGTCGACCAATTGAATAAGCTGGTGGACTGAGGAACAGGACGTGACTGAAGAACAAAAGGACGTAGGCACCGAGTTGCTGGATGCGGAGGAAGTTCGGGTGCTGGCGGTGCTGGCCGAAAAGGAGGCCTTGACCCCGGATGTCTATCCGCTGTCGCTCAACTCCCTCGTCACCGGCTGCAATCAGCTTTCCAGTCGTGATCCGGTGATGGCATTGGATGAAGCCACTGTGCAGACAGTGCTCGACCGCCTTATCGACAAGCGGCTTGTCACCGAAGTGCGCCAGGCCAACGCGCGCGTGCCAAAGTACGAACATCGCATGCGCATCAAGTGGGTCCTGGAACAGGACAAGCTGGCGCTGCTCGTTTTGCTGATGCTGCGCGGGCCCCAGACGCCGGGCGAACTGCGTGCGCGCAGCGGGCGTCTTCAGGAGTTTGGCAGCGTGGCGGAAATCGAGGCGGGTCTGCAATTCCTGATCGACAAATATCCGCCGTTGGTTGCGCGGCTGGCACGTGCGCCGGGAACGAAGGAGGTGCGTTATGCGCACCTGCTTTCTGGCGACGAGGGGATTGCGCTGCAACAGGAGGTTGCCAGTTCTTCTCCGGCGCGCAACGATCGTATCGCAGTGCTGGAAGGAGAAGTCGCCACACTGCGCGCCGAAGTCGAGAGCCTGGCGGCGCAGTTTGCAGCGTTCAGGAAACAGTTCGAGTAAGCGCGGCGCCGGCGTCGCGGCGAACGAAGCTCCCGTCGGAACGCAACTCCAGCCATCCGCCGCGAAAATTTCCACTTTCGAGATCCCAGTCCGGCAACACCTGGCGGCTCGTTCCATCGGCATAGGTGTGGGTTGCGGGGCGATGCGTGTGCCCATGCACCATCACCTGCGCGCCGCTTGATGCAAGCAACGCGCCAATCGCCTGCTCGTTGACATCCATGATTTCGTACGACTTCTCACGCTGCGCTTCGCGGCTGCCGGCGCGCATGCCTTCGATGATCGCCTTGCGCTGCGCCAGCGGTTGGGCAAGGAAGCCGCGCTGCCAGGCAGTATCCCGCACCTGCTTGCGAAATGCCTGGTAGTCATGGTCGTCCGTGCATTCGCGATCGCCGTGGGCGAGCACGAGGCGCACGCCAGCGAGTTCCGTGACGAAGGGCTCGGGGAGCAGCTGCATGCCGGCCGCGCGCGCGAACGCTTCGCCGATCAGGAAGTCGCGGTTGCCGCCCATCCAGCCGATTTCCACCCCTTGCGATGCCACATTCGCCAATGCATCCGCGATTCGGCGATGGAAGGGTGTGGCCAGATCATCGTCACCGGCCCAGTACTCGAAGAGGTCACCCAGCACGAATAGGCGCGGCGAATGCGCCGCGTATTGCGCCAGAAAGCGCAGGAAGGCATCGGACGTGCGCGGCATGTCCGCCTGCAGATGCACGTCCGAAACGAAAAGCGCAACCGCTTCGGGTTGCGCTTTCACGTCTTGTTGCACGAGATCAGACAATCTCGGCCTTTTCGATGACGACGTTTTCCACCGGGACGTCGGCATGCATGCCGGCACGGGTGGTCTTGACCGACTTGATCTTGTCGACCACGTCCTGGCCTTCCACAACCTTGCCGAACACGCAGTAACCCCAGCCATCCTGGCCCGGGTAGTCAAGGAAGCTGTTGTTCTTGACATTGATGAAGAACTGGGCCGTGGCCGAGTGCGGTGCGGAGGTACGCGCCATGGCGATCGTGTAGGGCTCGTTCTTCAGTCCGTTGCTCGCTTCATTCTCGACCGGTTCATTGGTCGGCTTCTGCTTCATGCCGGGCTCAAAACCGCCGCCCTGAATCATGAAGCCGTCGATGACACGGTGGAAGATGGTGCCGTCGTAGTGGCCGTCGCGTACGTAGGACAGGAAGTTTTCCACGGTCTTAGGGGCCTTCCCGGCGTCGAGTTCGAGCTTGATCTGTCCGAGGTTGGTGGTGAGCATGACTGCCATGGCGGAATCCTTTGCAAGTGAGGGAGTAGTTATTCGATGATTGAAGCCGCTTCAATGATGACGGGCTTGACCGGTACGTTCTGATGCATGCCGGCATTGCTGGTGCGCACTGCCTTGATCTTGTCTACGACTTCCTGGCCCTTGATCACCTTGCCGAACACGGCATAGCCCCAGCCATCCTGACCGGGATAATCGAGGAAACCGTTGTTCTTGAGATTAATGAAAAACTGTGCGCTGGCCGAATGCGGCGCTGAAGTGCGCGCCATGGCGATCGTGTAGGGTGCGTTCTTCAGTCCGTTCTTTGCTTCATTCTCGATTGGAGCACGGGTCGGCTTCTGGTCCATGTCCGGCGTGAAGCCGCCGCCCTGGATCATGAAGCCGTCGATGACACGATGGAAGATCGTGCCGTCATAGTGGCCGTTGCGCACGTACTGCAGGAAATTGTCGACCGTCTTCGGTGCTTTCTGCGGATACAGTTCAAGCACGATGTCGCCCATGTTCGTTTTCATCAGCACCTGAGGGTCGGCGGCCAGCGCGAAGTGCATCGGCATTGCGAAGGCGAGCAGGGCAAGCGCATTCAGAATGCGGCGGCGGGTACGAATCATCAGATGTCCTCGGCTTTACAGGGGTATCGCAATTGTGTATCTTCCGTTCCCCGCTGCAATCCGGGGCGGGAGAAGGGAGGTGACGGGCGGTGATATACTGCCGCGAAGCCGTGAATTTTAACAAATTCACCCACGCCTCAGGCGTCAGCGGCCCATCCGTCGCCATTGCCGACCAGGCCCATGCCGGCACACGCAACCCGCCATCGGCCGTCCCAAGCTGCTCCGAAAAGACCGTTTTCTCATGACTGCACTCAAGATCTACAACACGCTTGCGCGTGAAAAGCAGCCATTCGTACCCATGCAGCCCGGCAAGGTGCGCATGTATGTTTGCGGGATGACCGTTTACGACTATTGTCATCTCGGCCATGCGCGCGTGATGGTGGTGTTCGACATGGTGCAGCGCTGGTTGCGCGCATCGGGCCTGGACGTGACTTATGTGCGCAACATTACCGACATCGACGACAAGATCATCAAGCGTGCGGTCGAAAACGGTGAGCCGATTTCCAGTCTGACCGCCCGGTTCATCGAGGCGATGGACGAGGACGCCGCTGCGCTTGGTGTGCAAAAGCCCGATCATGAGCCGCGCGCGACGGCCTACGTTCCGCAGATGCTGGGCATGATCGAGCAGCTCGAACGCAAGGGTCTTGCCTACCGGGCTACCGATGGCGACGTGAATTTCTCGGTGCGCGATTTCGAAGGCTACGGCAAATTGTCTGGCAAGTCGCTGGATGACCTGCGCGCAGGCGAGCGGGTAGAGCTCAACGCCGGCAAGCGAGATCCGCTCGATTTCGTTCTGTGGAAGGCGTCCAAGGCCAGCGAGCCGGACGAAGTGAAGTGGGGTTCGCAGTGGGGCAAGGGGCGTCCCGGCTGGCATATCGAATGCTCGGCGATGAGTTGCGATCTGCTCGGCGAGCAGTTCGACATCCATGGCGGCGGTGAAGACCTGCAGTTCCCGCACCACGAAAACGAAATCGCCCAGTCCGAAGGCGCGCATGGCAAGCCCTTCGTCAACTACTGGATGCACAATGGTTTCATCCGGGTCGACAACGAGAAGATGTCGAAGTCGCTCGGGAACTTCTTTACCATCCGTGACGTGCTGAAGAAGTACGACGCCGAAGTGGTGCGCTTCTTCATCCTGCGTGCGCACTACCGCAGTCCGCTGAATTATTCCGACGCGCACCTCGACGATGCCCGCCAGGCGCTAACGCGTCTGTATACCGCGCTGAAGGAGGTGCCGGCTGATGGCGAGGCACTCGATTGGGATGAATCCCATGCACGACGCTTCGCGGAGGCGATGAACGACGACTTCAAT
>JAEZHR010000429.1 GCA_023416415.1 Pseudomonadota bacterium | reverse complement strand
GTCTGAAAGGGCTCGCGCCGGCACTTATCCTGGTGGCCGAGAACGATCCCTTGCGTGACGAAGCGGAGCTGTACGGCGCCCAGTTGACGCAGGCCGGTGTTCGGGTCGTCGTTTCGCGGCTCGGTCCGATCCGGTTCGACACGATGAACCCGCGTGCCGCAGCGCTCCGGCAGGGACCGGCGCTGCGGGAAATTCTCGCCTTCCTGCAAGACCTTGCAGGCGAACGGGAAGGCGTGATCGAGGGACGAGTCCGGGCGCCTTGCGGCGGAAAGACCGGCAAGGCCGGCAGTAAAAAGTAAGACCGCATGTCGATTCGCTCCGAGTGTGAGCGACAAGGTTGGCGGGTGTTTGAACCGCAGGACACATCAAGGGCGCACATGATGCGTGCGTGGGCAGCGCGGGCAATGTGCGCGCACCGGAGCATGAAATCCGATTCAACAAGTACTTCATCAAACGAACAGCAGGGGAATAACAAGATGAAACACCTATCCAGATCCGTCGCGGCCTTGCCTGCAATGCTGCTTTCGATGATCGCGGCCGCAATTCTCGCGGGCTGCGGTCGTCCTGCCGCGCAGGAAGCGCCGCCTGCCGAGGCGCCGCCTGTTACGGTGGCCGAGGTGATCGAAAGGACCATTGTCGAAACCCTGGCGTTCTCCGGGCGCGTGGAAGCGGTGGACAGCGTGGCGATACGCCCGCGCGTCTCCGGCTTCATTGCTTCGGTCAACTTCAAGCCCGGCGCCACGGTAAGGAAGGGCGAGTTGCTATTCGTGATCGATCCGCGTCCTTACGAAGCCGAAGCCAACCGCACCGAGGCCGCGATGCTTGCCGCACAGGCGCGTGCGAATCTCGCCCGGCAGGAACTGGAGCGGGCCGAAAAGCTGGTGGCCGATCATGCGATCTCTCAGCGCGAGGCCGATGAAAGGCGAGCCGCCGTGAAGGAATTGCAGGCCAGCGCGCGGGCGGCGCAGGCGGCCTGGGACGCGGCGCGTCTCAATCTCGACTTCACCCGCGTGCATGCGCCGATTTCCGGCCGCGTCGGCAAGGCCGAAGTCACGCAAGGCAATCTGGTCGATCACAACGTGGTGCTGACCACGGTCGTTTCGAATGACCCCATCCATGTCAGCTTCGATGGCGACGAAGATGCCTTCCTGCGCGTGGGTGCCCTCGCCCGGAAAGGAAAGCCGGTGACGGTGCGCGTGGGGCTGGCCAATGAAGAGGGATTCCCGCACGAGGGGCGGCTGGAATTCGTGGACAACCGGCTTGATCCGGCGTCCGGCAGCGTGCGCATGCGCGCGCTCTTCGAAAACGGGAACGGCGCGCTCGCGCCCGGTCTGTTCGCGCGCGTGCAGCTGGCGTCGGGCAATGGCAGCGGCGAACCCAGCCGTGCCGTGATGATTGACGAGCGCGCGATCGGTACCGACCAGGACCGCAAGTTCGTGTACGTCATCGGTGAAAACAATGCCGCCGAGTACCGACGAGTCGTGCCCGGCCAGGTGGTCGACGGCCTGCGCGTGATTCGCGAGGGACTCAAGCCGGGCGAGCGGATCGTGGTCAATGGCCTGCAACGCGTGCGACCGGGGGCGCCGGTGACGGCGAAGCTGGTGCCCATGGATGGCGAGTCCAAGGCGCTGGCAGGTTCGCGGGCCGGGCAACCGGACGGTGAAGCCGATGCACAGAAACAGACCGCAGACCGCCTGGCGAAGGCGAACTGAACCCGGCAAGCGCAGGCATAGCCGATATCGACACACGAGCGGGAACAGCAATGAACTTCTCACGATTCTTCATCGACAGACCGATCTTCGCGGCGGTCCTGTCGATCCTCATCTTCGTCGCGGGCGTGTTGGCAATCTACAGGTTGCCGGTGTCCGAGTATCCGGAGGTGGTGCCGCCCTCGGTGGTGGTGCGCGCCCTCTATCCCGGCGCCAATCCGCAAGTCATTGCCGAGACGGTCGCCGCGCCGCTGGAAGAGCAGATCAATGGCGTCGAGAACATGCTCTACATGTCCTCGCAGGCGACATCGGACGGCGTGCTTTCGCTGACCGTCACCTTCAAGGTCGGCACCGACATCGAGCAGGCGGAAACGCAGGTGGACAAGCGCGTGCAGCGCGCGCTGCCGCGTCTGCCCGAGGAAGTGCGCCAGCTTGGCGTGACGACCGCCAAGAGTTCGCCCAACATCACGATGGTCGTGCACCTTTCCTCGCCGAACGGTCGCTACGACGACGTCTATCTGCGCAACTATGCGGTGCTCAACGTCAAGGACGAGCTGGCCCGCGTTCCCGGCATGGGGGAAGTGCTCCTGTTCGGTGCCGGCGACTACGCAATGCGCGTCTGGCTCGATCCGCAGAAGGTGGCTGCACGCAACCTGACCGCCGGTGACGTGGTGGCAGCGATCCGCGAGCAGAACATGCAGGTGGCGGCCGGCGTGATCGGCGCCGCACCGTCGCGCAACGCCAACTTCCAGCTGACCGTCAATACCAAGGGGCGACTGGAGACCGAAGAGGAGTTCGGCGAGATCATCGTGCGCACTGCGCCCGACGGCTCGATCACCCGCCTGAAGGACGTGGCACGTCTCGAACTCGGCTCCAATGACTATGCGCTGCGCTCGTTGCTCAACAACCAGTCGGCGGCTGCAATCGCCATCTTTGCCGCGCCGGGCGCTAACGCCCTCCAGCTCTCGGCCGACGTGCGCGCGACGATGGAAGAACTGAAGCAGAATTTCCCGGAGGGCGTCGACTACAGCGTGGTCTACGACCCGACCCAGTTCGTGCGCGAGTCGATCCACGCCGTCATCAAGACACTGCTGGAAGCCGTGGCACTGGTCGTGCTGGTCGTCATCGTCTTCCTGCAGACCTGGCGCGCATCGATCATTCCACTGGTGGCCGTGCCAGTGTCGATCGTCGGCACTTTTTCCGTGCTGCTGCTGTTCGGCTTTTCGATCAACACGCTGTCGCTGTTCGGCCTGGTGCTGTCGATCGGCATCGTGGTCGACGACGCCATCGTGGTGGTCGAAAACGTCGAACGCAACATCGCCAACGGCCTCAGCCCGCGCGCGGCCACGGTGCAGGCGATGAAGGAGGTCAGCGGACCCATCATTGCCATTGCGCTGGTGCTGTGTGCGGTGTTCGTGCCGATCGCCTTCGTCTCCGGCCTCACCGGACAGTTCTACCGCCAGTTCGCGCTGACCATCGCGATTTCGACCGTGATTTCGGCCTTCAATTCGCTCACGCTGTCGCCTGCGTTGTCTGCAGCCCTGCTCAGGCCGCACGA
>JAEZHR010000336.1 GCA_023416415.1 Pseudomonadota bacterium | reverse complement strand
GAATTGGGCTATACCAATGTCGACGAGGCCGAAGACGGAGCCATGGCGCTTTCCAAGCTGCGCAGCGAGCAGTTCGACTTCGTCATCTCTGACTGGAACATGCCGGTCATGGATGGCCTGACCATGCTGCAGCAGATCCGTGCCGATCCCGCACTGTCCAAGCTGCCCGTGCTGATGGTGACGGCCGAAGCGAAGAAGGAAAACATCATCGCCGCCGCCCAGGCCGGAGCCAATGGTTACGTGGTCAAGCCGTTCACTGCTGCCACGCTTGACGAGAAGCTCACCAAGATCTTCGAGAAGTTTGGAATCTGAAGTGAGCCTCTCCGATACGTCCGCGCAGGAGGCCGGGCAAGCCAATTGCGCAGCTGGCGTGCAGGAAGAGGTGCTGGCGCGCGTCGGACACATGACGCGCATGTTGCATGAAAACCTGCGCGGGCTCGGCTTTGACAAGCTCATCGCCAAGGCTGCGCATGATATTCCCGATGCGCGCGATCGCCTCGATTACGTCGCGCGCATGACCGAGCAGGCCGCCCAGCGCGTCCTGACGGCGACCGAAAGCGCAGCGCCGCTTCAGGAGCGCATAGAAGCCGGCGCGGCCAGCCTGGCGGGCGACTGGCAGTCGCTGCTGCAGGACCCGGCGCTTGAACAGCAGACGCGGGCCATGGCCGAGCGCACGCTGGTTTTTCTCGATGCCTCGCGCGAGGATGCCATGGCAACCCGGCAGCAACTGCTTGACATCATGATGGCCCAGGATTTTCAGGACCTGACCGGCCAGGTCATCAAGCGCGTGACCGAACTGGCGCATGGCATTGAGCAGCAGCTGCTGCAATTGCTGGTTGATTTTGCGCCGCCGGAGATTCGACGCGAAGCATCGGGGCTGATGAACGGTCCCCAGATCAAGCCTGAAGGAAATATCGACGTGGTTTCCACTCAGGGCCAGGTCGACGATCTGCTAGACAGCCTCGGCTTCTGAGTTCTGCTGCCAACATACTCGTGACATCCGCAATGCAGGATACGCACTTCATCGTTCGCGAGCCCTTGCTCAGCAATCAGGGGCGCGTGTTCGGCTATGAATTTGGCTGGCAGCATGTGCTGGCCGAGAGGCGCCGCCCGCATTCGGAGGAAATCCTTTCACTGGCCCCCCTGCTGGTCGACGTATTGGGTGGCGAGGGCGGGCAAGCGCTGCTGGGCGAGCTGCTGGTGCAGATCGAAGTCACGCCGGCGCTGCTTTCGAACCCGACCCTTGCACTGCTGCCGGCACGCGGCATCCTGCTGGCGCTGCGCGCGGAAGACGTGCGGGATGAGTCCGACGTTGCCGCCATCGTCGCGGCGCGCGCGCGCGGGTGGCAGATATCCCTGCGCAACGTGCAGCAACCGGAAGCGCTCGATCCGGCGCTGCTCAAGCTGCTCTCCTTCATCGAACTGCAGGTGCGTGCGCCCGAATTTGTCGCCGCCGTGCAGAAGGTGCGCACATTGGGCCTGTCCTCGTTGCGCATCCTCGCGCGCGGTGTCGACAGCTGGAAGGTTTGCGACGTCTGCGCCGGGCACAGCATGTTCACCGCCGTGGGGCAGTTGCACTTGACGCCGCGGCCGGGGCCGGCGCGCAAGATGAATCCAGCCCAGGCACTGATCCTGCAGCTGATGGGGATGGTGCGTCAGAACGAGGATGTGCGAAAGATCGAAGAAGTGATCAAGCGCGATCCGGCTCTGTCCTACAAGCTGCTGCGCTACATCAACGCGACCGGCTTCGGCCTCGGCTGCGAGATTCAGTCTCTCCGGCATGCCGTGACGATGCTCGGCTACAAGCCGTTGTATCGCTGGCTGGCGTTGCTGCTGGCCACCTCGACCACCAGTGGCTATTCGCCGGTTCTGATGCAGTCCGCGGTCGTTCGTGGCCGCTTCGCCGAGCTGCTCGGGGCGAAATTGCTGCCTCGGAACGAGGCGGAAAATCTGTTCGTGACCGGCATGTTCTCGTTGCTCGATTGCTTGCTCGGCGTGCCCATGGAGCAGTTGCTGGAGCAGCTCCAGCTGTCCGAGCCTGTTACTCAAGCTTTGCTGGGGCGTGAAGGAATCTACGGCCCCTTCCTTGCGGTGGTCGAGGCCTGTGAGGTGCATAGCCCGCAGCTCGACGACGTGGCGACCACCCTGTGCGTCGGTCCAGGGGAAATCAACCAGGCGCAGCTGTCGGCGCTGGCGTGGGTGCAGATGCTTGCGCTCTGAGCCTGGTGCCGGATGTCTCAATGGTGGCGACATCGTCGCCTGTCGCATAGCTGAATAAGGCCGGGATTCAAGGCCTATTCCCGCGATCGTTCTCCTGTTGCTCAGTCAATAATTCTGACGATTGGTCCGCAGACCGCTCTGCGTGCGGACAGGACAGGAGTCGGCGATGGCCGAGGAAAGCGATCTCGAAAAAACAGAACCAGCGTCGCCCAGAAAACTGGAGCAGGCGCGGGAAGAAGGCGACGTTCCCCGATCGCGGGAACTGGCGACCTGTACGGTTCTGCTGGGCGCAGGGGTCGCGTTCTGGATGGCCGGAGACGGGCTGATCCGGCGTCTCAACAACATGCTGGCCTCCGGTCTGTCGTTCGAACGCGAACATGCGTTCGACTTCAACCTGCTCTTGCAGCATCTTGCGGTCGGTCTCGCGGATGTGGCGATCGGACTGGCACCGATCGCGGGCGTGCTGGTGCTGGTGGCCCTGGCGTCGCCGCTGCTGATCGGCGGCTGGCTGTTTTACTCGAAGGCGCTGCAGCCGAAGTTTTAGCGCATGAACCCGCG
>JAEZHR010000324.1 GCA_023416415.1 Pseudomonadota bacterium | reverse complement strand
CGCATGGACGAAGGGCGGTTCAATGCCGATCCGGTTGCGTTTCGCTGGTCCGCAGAGCCGATGATCCAGTTCCCATCCTATGGCGGCAGTTTGCATTTTGAGTTCGCCCCGACCGGCCTGGATCCGGCCTGGCTGCGTGAACAGGCTTTGATTCTTCGTCACCGACGGGGTGGCGAGCGTCTTCGGCTGGCGCCGGACCGGCCGTCGCGCGATTTCAAGCATCACTTTCAGGCACTCGGCGTCCCGCCGTGGGAGCGCCGGCGCTTGCCACTTCTCGAAGCCGGCAATGCCTTGCTTTATGCCGCCGGCATCGGCATGCATCATGACAGGGCAGTGCCGTGGATCACAGATGGCATCATGGTACGCTGGGAAGCCTCCGCAAGCTGAGAGCAGGCTGCTGTCTTGCCATTCCGCGCTGCAGCAGTTAGAGTAGCAGGTTGACTTTCTCGGCAATTCCCCTCCCAGTTGCACACATTTCTATGGCATTAATCGTCCACAAATACGGCGGCACGTCGATGGGCTCGGTCGAGCGCATCAAGAATGTCGCCAGGCGCGTCGCCAAATGGCACGACGCCGGCCACCAGATCGTTGTCGTGCCTTCGGCAATGTCCGGCCAAACCAACCGCCTGATCGGCCTTGCCAAGGAAATCATGGCCCAGCCCGACCCGCGCGAGCTGGACATGCTGGCATCGACCGGAGAGCAGGCCTCGGTAGCCCTGCTGTCGATGGCACTGCTGGCGCTGGGCAAGCAGGCCGTGTCCTACACCGGCTGGCAGGTGCCGATCAAGACCGACTCCGCCTATACCAAGGCGCGCATCCAGTCCATCGATGACGCCCGCGTGCGCCGCGATCTCGATGCAGGTCGCATCGTCATCGTCACCGGCTTCCAGGGGGTGGACGAGGCGGGCAACATCACCACGCTCGGACGCGGCGGCTCCGATACGTCCGCAGTCGCCATGGCTGCCGCGATGAAGGCGGCCGAATGCCTGATCTATACCGACGTCGACGGCGTCTACACGACCGACCCGCGCGTGGTGACCGACGCGCGCCGCCTGCGCACCGTGACCTTCGAGGAAATGCTGGAAATGGCCTCGCTCGGTTCCAAGGTCCTGCAAATCCGTTCGGTTGAATTCGCGGGCAATTACAAGGTGCCCACGCGCGTGCTGTCATCGTTGACCGACCCGTTGATCCCGCTGGAAGAAGAAGCGAATTCCGGCACTCTGATTTCGTATGAGGAAGACACACACATGGAACAAGCCGTCATCTCCGGCATCGCCTTCAGCCGCGACGAGGCAAAGATCACCATACTCGGCGTTCCGGACAAGCCCGGGATTGCCTATCAGATTCTGGGCCCGGTCGCTGATGCAAACATCGAAGTCGACATGATCATCCAGAACCAGTCCGTCGACGGCAAGACCGACTTCACCTTCACCGTTCCGCGCGGCGACTACGCGAAGGCGATGGACGTGCTGAGCAAGAGCGTCAAGGATCACATCCAGGCAGCCCAGATCCTCGGCGACACCAAGGTGTCGAAGGTGTCGGCCGTTGGCGTCGGCATGCGCAGCCACGTCGGTATCGCCTCGCAAATGTTCCGCACGCTGGCCGAAGAGGGCATCAACATCCAGATGATCTCCACCTCCGAGATCAAGATTTCCGTCCTCATCGACGAGAAGTACATGGAATTGGCGGTGCGCGCGCTGCACCGCGCATTCGAACTGGACAAGGCCTGAATTTGATCGGGTCGGCATCGCACGACCCTTCGGATTGACCAAGTCCTGTCAAGCAGTTATGATGCTGGACTTTACTTGAGCGGGACCTGGTCTCGCTTGAAGAGTGGAGACGTGGCCGAGTGGTCGAAGGCACTTCCCTGCTAAGGAAGCATGTGGGCTTAAACCTGCATCGAGGGTTCGAATCCCTCCGTCTCCGCCAGTCACTATCGAACTGATTGCAGTCAAGCGAACGGTTCTTGAAAAGCCCTCATAGAGTCAAGCCCTATGAGGGCTTTTTGCATTTGCACGCTGCTCGCCAACAGGGGCGAGCCATCAAGCCCGCACCCGCCCCTCCGTCCTCGCCGGAAATATCTAGTTCATCGGATTGCTGCTGTCATGGCAATGCAGTGAGGTCTGTATGCGTGATGCTGCACTCCGAGGTGCAGCATTTGTAATTTTTAGTTACAGTAATGAAGCTTTTTCTATATCGTTCGTACTAGCACACGCGCTGGTGTCCTGGCGCTTCCTTTTTTAATGGATTGCCCCAGTTCGCAATCGTTGCAATGAAAGATCCAAGATGAAGTTGATGACTGCGCGTGAAGAGCGCCTGGACTGCCGGGAAAAAGTCTTGCCCATTGCTGTACGCGCAACGCTGCGCCCGTCCCTGAGCGGTTCGCTTTTGTTGGGTTTGGCTTTGTGCGGCCTTGGCTCCGCCGCTTGGGCGAATGCCATCAGCGATCTGGGCACCATAGGCGGTACGAATACGTACGCGCGCGGCGTCAATGCGGTCGGTGACGTGCTGGTGGGATATTCTTCCCCCAGCGGCATTGCCTTTCGCTGGACTCAGGCCGATGGCATGGTTGATCTGGGCAACCTCGGCGGTGCATCTGCCTATGCCATGGGCGTCAATGCTGCCGGAAACGTGGTGGTGGGATATAGCAGTACTGCCGGCGGCGCAACGCGTGCCTTCCGCTGGACCCAGGCGGGTGGCATGGACGACATCGGCGTTTTGACCGGCGGTTCATACTCACAAGCCTATGCCGTCAATGCTGCCGGTGATGTGGTGGTGGGATATGGCGATACTACCGGCGGCCATACTCATGCATTCCGCTGGACCGGGGGCACCATGACCGACCTCGGCACTCTGGGCGGGAACGATTCATACGCCCAGGCCGTCAATGCTGCCGGTGATGTGGTGGTGGGATATGGCAGTACTACCGGCGGCGATACTCATGCGTTCCGCTGGGCCGGCGGAATCATGACCGACCTTGGCACCTTGGGTGGCAGTATTTCGTACGCCAATGCCGTCAATGCGGCAGGTAATGTGGTGGTGGGGGAGAGCCAGGTTGCCGGCGACACTTCCTGCACCGCCTTCCGCTGGACCGAGGCCGATGGCATGGTTAGCCTCGGCACCCTGACGGGCGATTCAGCTTCCTACGCCAGCGGTATCAATGCAGCAGGCGATGTCGTGGTGGGATATAGCTCAGGTTCCGAGAATCGTGCCTTTCGCTGGACAGAAACCGGCGGTATGCAGTCAGTAAACGACTGGCTGGCTGATCATGGCGTTGACGTTGTCGGTAGCACCCCCAGCTATGCCTATGGTGTCAGTGACGATGGCAATACGGTGGTTGGAACACTGGCCAATGGCCACGTCTATCTCGCCCGCGTGGGCCCAAGTGCTGGCATGATCGATGTCGCAGCCTTCAGCGAGGGACTGGGGCGCGTGGCCAACTCGGGCCTGCTGGCCATCAACGATGCCAACCTGGTCATGAATGGCCTGCACAGCCAGCCCATGCGCACTTTGCTGGCAGAAGGGCGCACCAGCGCCTGGCTGGGCGGTGACATTGGCCGCCATGACAGCAGGGCGTACGACACCGATCAGGGCATGGCCGAAATCGGATTTGGTCATCGCTTCAATTCCACTCTTCAGCTCAACCTGTCGGCTGGCCGCACCTACAGCAAAGCGAGCACAGGACTGGGTGGTCGCACGCGTACCCAATCGTCCTATGTGATGCCGGAACTGATCGTGAGCTTGCCGGCTTCCGTGCATGCGACGTTCAGCGCCTATTATGGCGAGGGTCGTTCGCACATCGACCGCGTTTACGACAATGCCGGCACACTTGAGCGCAGCTCTGCCGAACCGGGTCTGACATCAATCGGTGCGAAGCTGCGCGTGGACTGGCTGGATGCGTTCAAGCTGGGCACGACGAGCGTGACGCCGTATGCCAGCCTGAGCTACATGGAAACGCGCATGGATGGTTACGAGGAGCGCGGGGTGGCATTTCCGGTCGTCTGGGACAAACGTACGGACAAGGCTACGACGGCCCATATCGGACTGGATGCGGTACGAAGCTTGACTGCCGCGACGACCTTGCTGGGCCGGGTGGAAGTTGGGCATCGCTTTGAGGACAAGGGCGCCAGCACGAGCGGGCAGATCGTTGGCGTGAGTGGCTTCAACTTTGCGGGGCAGGATATCAAGCAGAACTGGCTGCGGCTTGGCGCTGGCGTCGAAACCAAGCTGGGTGCTGGCATCCTGGGCGCGATGCTCAATGTGACGACGCAAGGCGAAGCGCCGAGCTACTGGCTCTCGGCCAGCTATCGCTGGGTGTTTTGATCGGCTGCGGCAAAGGGAAAAGCCTGTCCAGAGCTGAGTCATTGAAAAGCATGCGGGCATTTGTGCGGACATCGTTGAAAAGATGGTTTGCAAAGCCGCATGAATTCGAGTCATTCGTTCCCTGAGTCGGCGCTGCTGATGCCTGAACTGTTCAGGCCAAAGTGAGCAGTCTTCCTGACTAAAAGCCCTTGTAGATCTGGTGTCTACGAGGGCTTTTTCGTTTCAGTCCGAACGCCTTGTCTCGCGAATGGGCTTGTGACGCGAAATGCCAAGGCGAGGTCGGGCAGCCAAGGGCCGCGAGCATGCGGGAAGCGCAAGGCGGTCACGCCATATCAATGACTTCGCGTTCTGCTGAACCGGTGGTCCGCTGGAAGGGTCCAATCGGAGTTTCTCGCCGTTCCATCCCGTCCATTTGAGTCGCGAACTTGATCGCCGGCAAGAATGACTTTCGATACGGGAATTCGGACATTCGATGATCCATCATTGGGCTGAACATGCGGGTAGAACGCGGCCATTTCGTTGTCAATCTCCTGCCTTTCGTGGTGGGGTTGGGCCTGGCAATTGCCTCGGTGCCGACTGGCAATGCCCAGACGAAGGTACTTTCAGCGCAGGAATCCAACCCGAACGTCATGGGATGGATGAAAGGTTTCCCGCCTCCGAAAGACAAGATCATTACGCAGCCGGCTTCCGACTATTTCAGTTTTCCTCGCCTGCGCTGGTCCGTCTGCCATATTCGACAACTCCTGCCAACGGAAGAAATCAGTCGTGGCCTTGGGGCGCCGATCCCGCTCGAGTATCTTCCGCCGGAAGAGCTTCAGAAAATGGGGCAGGCCATCGATGCTCTGACCTTTCGCCCCATTGGCAGCGACAAGGAGATGACCTGGGAGGAGTCGCTTTACGCCAACTACACGGATGGAATACTCGTACTTCATCGGAACCAGGTGGTCTATGAGCGCTTTTTCGGCTGTCTTTCGGACGACGGGAAGCATGCTGCGATGTCGATGACCAAATCACTCACCGGACTTCTTGCCGAGATCCTTGTGGTGGAAGGCCAACTGGATGAAACGGCTCTGGTCGCCGATATCGTGCCTGAGGTAAAGAAGAGTGCCTTTGGCACCGCCACGGTTCGTCAGGTAATGGACATGACAACCGGCGTTCGCTACTCAGAGGATTACTCCGATCCGAATGCGGATATCTGGGCTTATTCGGAAGCGGCCAGTCCGCTTCCCAAGCCGGATGGGTACAAGGGGCCCAATGGGTATTGGGAGTATCTCCAGCAGGTAAAGCCTGAAGGCAAGCACGGCGAGGCTTTTCACTACAAAACCATCAATGCGGACATGCTTGGCTGGATCATCGCGCGCGTTTCCGGCAAGTCGGTCACCGATCTGGCTTCGGAGCGATTATGGCGCCGGATGGGGGCTGAGCAGGATGCCTACATGACCGTCGATGCCAAAGGAGTGCCCTATGCCGGAGGAGGACTGAGCGCCGGGCTGCACGAT
Organism: Pseudomonadota bacterium; assembly: GCA_023416415.1. Lineage (GTDB taxonomy): Bacteria > Pseudomonadota > Gammaproteobacteria > Burkholderiales > Burkholderiaceae_D > Noviherbaspirillum. The sequence continues at coordinate 667 of JAEZHR010000324.1, read as the reverse complement.
CTCGGCAGGATTGGTCTGCTGATGTTGAACGAAGGCGTGATCAATGGGGAACGCCTATTCCCTGCGGAGGTTGTGCAAAGGATTCGCAGTGGAGGCGATCCTGCGAAGTTCGGCAATGACTATCCTGCGCTGGTTGGCGGCAAGTATTCGAGCATGTGGTGGATCTATCCGGGTAATCACGGCGTCATTGCAGCACGGGGCGTGCATGGGCAGACAATCTATGTTGATCCGTCTGCCCAGTTGGTGGTGGCACGCTTTGCATCGTTTCCCAAGCCACAAAATCCCCTCATTGATCCCACTACACTGCCTGCGTTTGAAGTGTTGGCGGAGTTCCTGCGGGCGAAGTGAGATGTAGCGGCGCTGTGTGTCGTTGCGGATGACGTGAGTCGGACCGGTTACCACAGGGGCGTCACATCGTGCATTGCCAAGCATAAGTTCCCCGTTTCAGGCGTTGCCGAGAATCCTTGGACGTCGCATGAAAATCGGCACTTCGCCTCACGTCGTCTCTGTCGACATACTTCAGTGACCTGTGGTGGCGGATTCCACAGGCCCTTGCCCGGGCCATTTTCTTTGCCGGTTTCCGGTGTCCGGCGGGCTGGCAGACGGAAATTCAATAATTTGTCGGCCTACCTGGCCATGGTCGTTCAGCCGGACTCAAAAAACTGAA
>JAEZHR010000306.1 GCA_023416415.1 Pseudomonadota bacterium | reverse complement strand
GCCGGGGCCGGAGATCACCTACATTCCCTCGATGGGCCCGCACGGGCCTGCGGCTGCGCGCAACCACGGCTGGCGCGCAGCGCGCGGCGAGATCGTCGCCTTCACCGACGACGACACGGTCGCGCGCGCGGACTGGCTGCGCAACGGTCTGCGGGCCTTCGACGACACGATCGACGCGGTGTGGGGGCGCCTCGTCATGCCGCTCAGCGGAACGCCGACCGACTATGAGCTCAATGCCAAACAGCTCGAACAGTCCGAATTCGTCACGGCCAACTGCTTCTGCCGCAAGCAGGTACTGGAAGCGCTTGGCGGGTTCGACGAGCGCTTTCGCACCGCCTGGCGCGAGGATTCCGACCTGCATTTCCGTCTGCTCGAATACCAGGCCGCGATCGTGCACGCACCCGGTGCCGTGGTAATGCATCCGATCCGCCCGGAGCGCTGGGGCATATCGCTGTCCCAGGTGAAGAAAGTGCAGTTCGATGCGCTGCTTTACAAGAAGCATCCGCGGCTCTACCGCAGCATGATCCGGGCCTCGCCGCGCTGGGATTTCTACCTGACCGTCGGCGCATTGCTGGCCGCCCTCGGCTGCCAGCTCGCCGGTGCGGATACGCCCGCGCTGCTGTTCGCGTTCGTCTGGCTGCTGTGCACCGGACGCTTCTGCGTGCAACGCCTGCGCAATACCTCGAAGTCGCCGCTACACGTAGCCGAAATGATCATTACGTCAGTGCTGATTCCGCCGCTGGCCGTGTTCTGGCGACTGGTGGGCGCCTTCCGCTTCCGCGTCGCCTTCATATGAACCTCCCGCCCGACCGGTGCAGATCGCGCCGGTCGGGCAGGGCAATCCGCACCGCCGCATGGGCCCGGTACAGTGCCGCGGCACCGGCATTCTCGCTTCCAGCAATTCCAACATGACGCTCATCTGTGGCATGACTTCAATGATCCGGATTTGCCGGTCGCCATGCGCCAATGCGGCCTTTGTCGATGGACGGCAAGACCATGCCTTGCTGCATGGTTGCCGCGCCGGATCGCATCCGGTTCGGTGACATGGCGCAAGACGGCGCTGCAAGCGTTTGGAACAATCAGATCTGTCAGAACTTCCGCGAACGCCTGTCGTTGCAAGGCCCGCCCGCAGTGTGCCGCCGCGGTGCATTGTAGGCGGGAATTTTCCAGACGATGCGGTGCGTCCGGCCACCATAACCACTCGCAATTCCCGACCCCGATGCCACTCCATCCAGCGACGCCGGCTTCCGCCATCACCACACATAACTGGGCGACAGCAAGCAAGACGCGATTCGACAAGGCATTCGACACCCAGCCCCGGCCCGCGCCGGAGTGAACCCGGACTGCTCAATGTCCGGCTCGATTGCATGATCCCGTGCCCGCAGCCTTTCTTTGCCTGTCCTTTGTCTTGCCCCGTTTCCACTCCCGACCCACCCGCATGGCGCGACGACTCAAGATCCTGACCTGGCACACGCATGGCAGCTACCTGTACTACCTGAGCCATGCACCGCACGACTTCTACGTGCTGTCCAAGCCCGGCCATCCGCCCGGCTACAGCGGTCGTCACGGCCAGTTTCCGTGGGGCGGCAATGTGTTCGACCTGCCCGTCGATCAGGTGAAGGATGTGCAGCTCGACTGCATCCTGTTCCAGGACGATCATCACTACCTGGAAGACCAGCATCGTTTTCTCTCCGAGGCCCAGCGACGGCTGCCGAAGATCTATCTCGAACATGACTGTCCGCGCGAGAACCCGACCGAGCAGCGCCACCCGGTGGACGATCCGCAGATGCTGCTGGTACACGTTACCCATTTCAACGCGCTGATGTGGGACAACCGCCGCACACCGGTGCACGTGATCGAACACGGTGTCACGGTGCCGGAAGGCGTGCAGCATGGCGGAAGCCTGGCGCGCGGCCTGGTGGTCGTCAACAACCTCGCCACGCGCGGGCGCCGGCTTGGCCGGGACGTTTTCCTGCGCGCGCGCGAACAGGTACCACTGGATCTGGTCGGCATGGGAGCGACCGTGCTCGATGGCCTCGGAGAAGTGCCGCACGTGCAATTGCCGGCCTTCGCCGCGCAGTATCGCTTTCTGTTCAATCCGATCCGCTACACCAGTCTGGGCCTGTCCGTCCTCGAAGCCATGATGATCGGCATGCCGATCGTCGCGCTCGCCACGACCGAAATGTCCACCGTCATCGACAACGGCGTCAATGGCTTTGCCGATACCGACATCGACAAACTGTGCGGATACATGCAGCTCTTGCTGGACGACCCGAAGCTGGCGCGCCGCCTGGGCGACAACGCGCAGCGCACCGCACACGAGCGATTTGGCATCGAACGCTTCGCGCGCGACTGGGATCGCACGCTGCGCGAGTTCGTCGCTGCCTGATTCTCTTTCCCGTTGAGGAGCGCACATGACCGCATCAGGAAGCTATTTCATCAACCGTCACGCGGCGGAGAAGGCCATCGGCCTCGCATTGCCGATGATAGAAGCCGCGATGAAGCGAAAGGAGGTCGGCGAAAGCGGATTTCTCTGCATCGTCGTGATGGACCCGCTGCTCACCCCCGTCAATGCCAGCTTCGAGGAAGCGATCCTGTACGAGCACACCATCGGTGATCGCAGCAAATGGGATGCCGATTATGCGGCCTTCGCGCGTGCCAAGGCGCGCGTGGCGTGGCGCACCGGCCTCGACGGACACACGGTGCAGGAGCTGCGGCCGCACATGCTCTGCGCGCGCGATACCGTGCTGTGGGGCAGCGTGGTAGTCGACGGCATCGTGGTCGGCGTCAGCGGCGCGAACCCGTGGTATGACGAATGCTTCGCCGGCACGGTGGCGATGTGCCTGAGAGCCGTGGCCAAGGCCGGCATCGCACAGGCACGCGGCGAGGGACTGTTCCTGCCGGAAGAGTAGCGACGAGAAGGGGTTGCGCACATTGCTCGCATGGCGCAATCCGTGAAGGAAACAGGAGGCTTCGTGCGCATGCCCTCGCCTGCAACCGACATCAGAGGCTGCAGGCTCGCCGCCCTGCTGATCGGCATCGGCACCATGGCGGCGGTCGACGAGATCGTCTTCCACCAGCTTCTGGGCTGGCACCATTTTTATGACCGGTCCACGCCCGATTTCGCGCTGTTCACCGATGGCCTGCTGCACGCAGCAGAACTGATTCTCATCGTCGCCGGCTTCTTCATGCTGGCGCGCCTGCGTGCGGAGCACGTGTTCGCGGCGCGTGCCGGCTGGTCCGGATTCTTCCTCGGCGCCGGCGGCTTCCAGCTGTTCGATGGCCTGATCGATCACAAGGTGCTTCGCGTGCACCAGATCCGCTACGGCGTCGACAATCTGCCGGCCTACGACATCGCATGGAACCTCGCAGGAGCGGCCTTGCTGCTGGTCGGCATTCTGCTGGCGCGGCGCCGCGAGTAGGCGCCGTGGCCATTTTCGATACCAGCGTGCATCACTCTGCATGGCCAAGTGCAGCTGCAAGCGTGGCGCTGCTGCTTCCGCTCGCGTTGCTTGCCGTCTACCTGATTCTGGCGCGACGCGAATCAAGGCCGCAAAGCCCATGGAGCGACTGGCGCACGGCGAGCTTCATCACCGGCATCGGCCTGCTGCTCTTCGCCCTGTCGCCGCCGATAGCCGCTTTTGCCCATGCCAGCCTGCGCGGCCACATGTTGCAGCACCTTCTGCTGGGCATGTTCGCCCCCTTGTTCCTCGTGCTCGGCGCACCCGGCACCCTGCTGCTGCGCGCACTGCCGCTCACAAGTGCGCGTTCCCTGATCCGACTTCTCGCCACGCGTCCGGTACGATGCATCACTCATCCCTTCAGCGCCATGCTGCTCGACATGGGCGGGATGGCGCTGCTCTACCTGAGTCCCCTGTATGCCTGGAGCCAGCACATGCCGGCACTGCATGTGCTGGTGCACGTGCATTTCCTTGTAGCCGGCTACCTGTTTACCTGGGCCATAGCCGGCCCCGACCCGGCACCGCATCGCCCCGACCTGCGTGTGCGCCTGGCTGCACTCTTCGTCGGCACCGCCGTGCATGCCATCGTGGCCAAGCTGATGGTGGCCTGGCACTTCCCGCGCGGCACGCCGTACACGGCCGACGACATCCTGGAAGCGGCGCAGTGGATGTACTACGGTGGCGACTTCGCCGAGATTCTGCTTGCGATCGCATTCTTTTCAATCTGGTTTCGCAGACGCAGGTCAGGTGCGGGCGATGCCGGCCATGGCGTCTATGCTGAAGAATTCTCGCCACCCACCTGCCGGCGCAAGCTCCTGCGGAAAACACGGATGCAGTGCCAACCGTCCCGACCGGCTTTCCTCGCCGCAGCGATGCCTGCGGATCTACGTTCGGGCCGACCAGTTCGCGCGCTGCGCCCCTGCCACGCCGAGGCGACCGCCGCCTATGCCCAGCACCAGGCCCAGCGCGACCGCGCCGAACACCACCCAGGGCACCATGCCCGCGCCCTGTAGCTGGCTGGTAGACGGTTTGCCGGTCGCAGGCGATGCCGCATCGGGCGAACCGGTCAGAATCAGTGCCTGATCGACGATGGCGGTGGCACTCATCCGATCGATGCCCATGCGTTCCATCAGCAGGTCCGCTGCCGCCCTGCGCTCCCCGCGCTGCAAGTGGTACTCCATCTGCCGCAATGTGATCACGTCTACCTGACCGAACTGGTCACGCAGCAGGGCAAACAACGGACCTTCACCCTGTGCCGCCTGGGCTTGTGCTTCGGCCACCTGGTTCATGCTGGAAAACACCGAACCGACCATCACGCCGCCGATGGAGGTGGCCAGCGCGGCGAACAGCAGCGTCGTCACCGCCCATGTCACCGCGCCATGAAGAACACCATCCAGCTTGCGTCTCAGTCCCGACATCCGCGCAGCGACATAGCCGCTGACGAAGGCCGACACGAGCATGCTGAAACCGGCCCAGACAAGCGGTGCGCTGCCGTGCAGAGCGTTCGCGCTCATCCTGGTGCTGGACAGGCCGGTGGCGATTCCAAGCAAGGTCAGCATCAACTGGATCGCCAATCCGACAGCAACACCGGCCAGCACGGCCCCCCAGCGCACTGCGGTGAACAGCGGTCGGCGTGCGTCGGGCGCCGCCGCTGCGGCCTCGGTGCCTTCCGTTACATCAGGCACCCCTGGGGGAACGGAAGCGCCAACGGGTGGTACATGTTCCGTCTTGTTCGGCTCGGTCTGCGCCATGCAGATCCTCCTGCCAAAAGTGCGACGGTCGATTGCTCAAGCGATCTCGCAGCGACCGTTCGCTGCGCGGAGATCGCGCAAACCCCGTCCTGCCTCCCCCGCCCGGGAAAGTGGCTGAGGAAGGGATCAAGGAACCGCGGTAGTGGCCAGTCGCCAGCTTACTGGTAGCGCTCCACGATCACGCCATTGGACAGACGCACCCGCTCGCCTACGCGCAGCCCGGGCGGCGTTTCCTGGACCATGGTCTGCATCGAGCCGTTGTCCATCTGGATGGTGACGCGATAAACCTCGTCCGTCTGCGCCTGCCCCTGCTCCATGGCACGCCCGGCCAATGCGCCGCCGGCCGCGCCCGCGACCGTCGCCGCCGTGCGTCCGCTACCGCCGCCGACCTGATTGCCCAGCAGGCCGCCAACGATTGCGCCGGCCGCCGTACCCAGGCCGATGCCTGCGCGATCGCGCGGCACCACGTCAATGGCTTGCACCACGCCCAGGCCGGTAGCACTGGTAGACGTGCTCGAGGTGCTCACCTGGGTCGGCTGGCTGCTGTCATGCATCGTGGTTCCGCAGGCGCCAAGTGCGGCGACCGAAATGGCGAGCGCCGCGAATCTGGTGTTTTGCATCCACATTTCGAACTCCTTATGGCAATGCGTTGGTGGGGCCGCCGGTAAGCTTGTCCGTCGGCATCTGCATGATGCAAAGGGATGCACGGAGCGTGCCACCGTGCAGCAGCGCTGCGAAACCGGGCATCCACTGGCATAGCGCAAGCTGCGCATCTGCCCGGCGCTGTATTTATTACGTCACCCTTCATGACGCCTCCAGCAAGGCGTTCGGCCGAGCCGAAGGCAATTCACGGCGCAGAAGTTCACGCACTCATTGCAGGTATGTCATTTGCATGGAGCGCGGCAATGAGATTAATTCAATGACAATCTTTTCGCCAACCAACCCGCTCAACCATGAGAAAAATAGCCCTCATCAGCGAACATGCGTCACCGATCGCTCCGCTTGGCAGCATCGACAGCGGCGGCCAGAACGTCTATGTCGCACAGCTTGCGCGCCACCTCGCGCAGCTGGGATACAGGGTCGACGTTTTCACGCGACGCGACTGCGAGACGCTTGCACCGCTCGTGCAATGGCAGCCCGGTGTGCGTATCGTGCATGTTCCGGCCGGGCCGGCGCGCTATGTTCCCAAAGAGGAGTTACTGCCCTGCATGGACCAGTTCGCGCGCTTCATGTTGCACTTTGCACGCAGCCAGAAGACAGGCTATGACCTGCTGCACGCCAACTTCTTCATGTCCGGAATGGTCGCGCGCGAAGTCAAGCGCGAGCTCGGCATTCCCTTCGTGATTACCTTCCATGCGCTGGGCCGGGTACGCCGGATGATCCAGAAGGAAGCAGACGGCTTTCCCGACGCACGCTTCGCGATCGAGGAACAGTTGCTGCAAGAGGCCGACCGTGTCATTGCCGAATGTTCGCAGGACAAGCTCGACATGGAGCGGCTTTACAATGCGCCCCGCACACGCATCGAAATCGTTCCCTGCGGCTTCGATCCGGACGAGTTCTCCACCGTCGTGCCGGATGCGCGGACCCACCTCGGGATCGGACGCAATGAATTCATCGTGCTGCAGCTTGGGCGCATGGTGCCGCGCAAAGGCATCGACAACGTCATTCGCGCCATTGCCCTGCTGCGCAAGATGCACGGGATCGATGCGCGTCTTCTCGTCGTGGGCGGAAACTCCGAACTGCCGGACCCGGCCCTCACGCCGGAACTGGGACGCCTGATGCGCCTGGCGCGCGAGCTCGGCGTGGAAAGCGACATCACCTTCACCGGCCAGCGCCAGCGTGCGCAATTGCGCTACTACTACAGCGCCGCCGACGTGTTCGTGACCACGCCCTTGTACGAACCCTTCGGCATCACGCCGCTCGAAGCCATGGCCTGCGGCACGCCGGTCATCGGCACCGCCGTCGGCGGCATCAAGAGCTCGGTGCTCGACGGCGAAACCGGTTACCTCGTTCCGCCCGACGATCCGGCCGCATTGGCAGATCGGCTCGCCTGCCTGCAACGTCATCCGCAACTGGCCCAACGCATGGGCTGGGCCGGCATGCGCCGCGCCTACCAGCTCTACACATGGCGCAGTGTCGCCGCAAGCATCGCGCGGGTTTACACCTCCGTGCTGGATGCCGTTCCCGACTACGTCGTGCCGCCGCTGGTCGCCGGCGCGGGCCTGCGCAGCGGCGCGGCCACCTGAACGCAGCCCCCTGCAGGCATTCAAGATTGTCCCAACCACATCCGGAGATGGATTTGAACACTCAAGTCAGCGCCCCCGCCTCAAGC
>JAEZHR010000293.1 GCA_023416415.1 Pseudomonadota bacterium | reverse complement strand
CCTTTGCCCTGATGCTGCCATGCGGCGCGCGGGCCGAACCGGCCGAGCGCGAACTTGCCCCGATTTCCGTCAAGGGACAGGCGCTCCAGGCAAGCCGTGCTGCCTTCTCGGTCCCGGGGCTGGTCGGTGAAGACATCCGCACCCAGCAGCCTGCCGAGATGGAGTCGCTGTGGCGCCAGATTCCGGGCATGCACGTCAATCACTACCAGCTTAGCGGCGTGGCCAACAGTGTGGTGCTGCGCGGTTTCTCGGGCGGCGGGCACGGCGGGGACATTGCTGCCACGCTGGACGGTATTTCGCTCAATGAGGCGATGTCGCACGCCGACGGCTACTTCGACCTGAACGTCGTCATTCCGCTCGAACTGGAGGAAGCGACCGTCCACCAGGGGCCGGTATCGGTCTTGCAAGGCAATTTCAATCGTGCGGGACTGATCGAGCTGCGTACCCGTCGCAACGGGGAGTTCAAGGACATCGCGGTGCAAGCCGGCAGTTGCGGGACGGCCGATGCGCAGGCGGCATTCGGGCTGAGGCTGAACGAAGCCGATCAACTGTTCCTGGCTGCCCAGCACGCACGTACCGTCGGATTCCGTCCGGACGCCGACAATGCACGCAGTACCTTGAGCACCCGTTGGCAGCGCCGCTTCGGCGCCCGCTGGAATGCCTCCCTGTCCGGACGCCTTCATCAGGCCGAAGGCGACTCGCCGGGCTATCTGCGCGAAGCGCAATGGCTCGTCGACCCGCAGGGCAAGGATCCTCGGGTCCAGGGTGACGGCTCGGAAAAGCATTTCAGGACGCTGCGTCTGGATGTGAATCACGACATCGACGACGATACCCGCGTGCTGACCTATGCCTATGGCACGAAACAGGACTTTGTGCGCTGGTTCACGCGTCCAAGCGGTGGCGCCTGGGTGCAGCGGGAAGAGCGTTACGACCGCGGGGTATGGGGAGCCGGTCTCAATCTGAACGGCAAGGGAGCGCTGGCCGGACGTCCGGCCGACTGGAGCGTGGGCGTCGAGACCCTGCGCGAGTCCACCGCGTATGGCTTCTGGGATGGCTTGCTGCGCCGCCAGCGGCTGGCGCCTGCAATCAATGACCGCAAGGCCACGCTGAACGACGTGGCGGCGTTCGGCCAGCTGTCGTGGAATGCACACCCGTTGTTCCAGCCGAGCGTGGGGGTGCGCCATGACAGATTCACCGGCGATTGCAAACGACTGGGTTCGGAAACATCGGGCGATCCCTGCACCCGCATGGATGGCGTCACCCACACCAGCCCGAAGCTGGGCGTGGCTTCCAGATTGCATGAGCGCATGAAGCTGCGGGCCAGCTGGTCCGAAGGCTTCGCACTGCCCGGCAATTTCGCCAAGTACGCGCTGGGCGCCGCGCAACTCGATCCCAACGTCTTTCGCCAGACGGAGTTGGGCACGCAGCTGCAACCGGCCGACAGCCTGTGGATCGACGCCGCGCTCTACCGCATGCACTCGACCCAGGAGATACGCACGATTGCGCCGGGGATTTACGAGAACTTCGGCGCGACCGTGCGCAAAGGTGTCGAACTGAATGTCCTCTGGACCCCGTTCGATGAGCTGGAACTGCGCTGGAACTACGGGCGTGCCTTGTCGCGCGTGGCGGAGAACGCCAATGCCGCCTTGATCGGCAACCAGGTCACAGCCGTACCGCGCCATACCAGCACGCTGCAGGCACGATGGAACGTTACTCCTGCATGGTCGTTCATCGGCACGGTGCGCGATGTCGGCCGGATGGCGGTCGATCCGATGAACACGACATGGAGCCGCGGCTACCGTGTTACCGACATCGGCGTGCAGTATCGGCTGCCATCCGCTTCGGGCTGGCAGGATGCGGTGCTCAATCTAACACTCGGCAACGTGACGGACGAGACATACCCTTCCAGCACCGCCATCATCGGTGGAGAGCGCCTGATCGCGCCCGGTGCGCCGCGTACCCTCATGCTCGGACTGAGCTTTTCGCTTTGACTGAAAGACTGAAAGGATCGATGACATGCAAGAACTGCATGCAAGTACACGCCGCGGCGGCGGCGTGATGCTGCTGAGCCTTGGCCTCGCGATGCACGCGAGCGCGCATGCCCACAAGGTCTGGCTGGAACCGGATGCACAAGGGGGCTATCTGGTGCAGTTCGGCGGTCATGAAGGCAGGCTGGAAGCATTCGATCGCGCCAAGCTGCAAAGCGTGCGTGCCTACGACGGCCGAGGCCGCATCACGGAAGCCGGCATCGAACACGCGACCCAAGGTGTCCGGGTATTGCCCTCGCCCAAGGCAAAGATGATCGCGGTGGAGCTGGACAACGGCTACTTCAGCGGAAGCCCGGGCCACATGCGCAATGTGCCCATGGATCAGAATTCGGGCGCAGTGCGCGGCGTTCATGCCCGCAAATTCCACAAGACGATCATCGACTGGAATGCGCTGACCCAGCGCGACATCGGCCAGATGTTCGAAGTCACGCCGGTGCAGGGAAAGGCGCCCCAGGCCGGCCAATGGCTGACGTTTCGTGTGCAGTTGAA
>JAEZHR010000208.1 GCA_023416415.1 Pseudomonadota bacterium | reverse complement strand
GCCGACCACCTTGTCCTGCGCCAGCAGCTGCGCGGTTTCCGCAGGCAGATCCTGCGCACGCCGGTAACGCAGGCGCGCCTGGCGCAACAAGGCTTCGATCTCGTCGTCGTCGAACCCGGGGCCGAGAAAGGCGTGCTCCATGCGCCAGCGAGGCGTAGCGTCGCCACGCTCGCGCTGGTCGATCCACAAGGCCGCGCCCAGCGCAGTGCCGGCGTCGCCGGCAGCCGGCTGCACCCACAAGCGCGAGAACGGCCCCCGGTCGCGCAGACACGCATTCATCACGCAGTTGAGGGCGACGCCGCCCGCCAGACACAATGCATCGACACCACTTTCCTCGTGCAGCCAGTGCGCCATCTGCAGCACAGTCTCCTGCAGCACGCGTTGCAGCGAGGCAGCCACATCCATGTGGCGCTGCACGAATTCGCTGCCGCGTTCCCGGGGCGGACCGAACAGCGCCTCCCAGTCGCTGCGCGTCAGGTCGCGCACGGTGTAGCCGCCAGTGCCGTCGTAGCGCAAGATCTCGCGGAAGGCGGCGGCAAAACGCGGCTGTCCGAAGGACGCCAAGGCCATGACCTTGTATTCGTCCGAGGAATGCAGAAATCCGAGGTAGTCGGTCAGATCTTCGTAGAGCAGACCAAGCGAGTGCGGCAGACTGACCTGTCGGATGCGGCAGTAACGGCGATCGCGCCAGACGCCGCAGCTGGTGGTGGCACGCTCGCCACGTCCGTCCATGGTCAGGACCGCGCATTCGTCGAAGGGGGCGGCGAGGAAGGCACTCGCTTCGTGCGCAAGATGATGCTCGACAAAGTGCCACTGAAAGGGACCGTCATGGCGCACATCGCGAAAGCGCAGTCTCAGATGGTGTGGCGCGCCGGAGGCAAGCTGACGCGGAGCGTTGACGATGGATGTCAGCAACAGCGGGTCCCATGGAGACAGCCATTCCTCGTGCGCGTGGGCCGACGGCTCCAGCGGCAGCGTGATACTGGCGGCACCCGCATGCCTGCCGAGCAAGAGCGAGGGCTGGTAGGAATAGGCAACATGATCGACCTGGGCCAGCGTGAGCCTTGCCTCACGCAGACAGTAATCGATCGCGTGGAACGGAAGTTGCCAGGCGGTGAAAGGCAGAGGCCGCTTGCCATGCTTGATGCGCGTGAAACGCTCCTCTTCGGCCGCCGCGACGACAAGGCCGTCGCGCACCAGGCATGCGGCGCAGTCATGATAGGCGGCATTGATTCCGAGCGTGAGCAATTCTCCTCCTGTTTCGTTTTCATGCCGTCGCTTGCTTCAGGTCGCTCCTTCCCCGGCCTGTACCCCGCCCTGTCCCGCGCGTTGCGCCATGCGGCGGTTGCGCAGGTAAATGAACTGCCCTGCCACGGCAGTGACGAACAGCGAGAAATTGACGACGACGAATACCCAGTTACCCAGCAGCCAGCTATAGATCGTGAATCCGACCGAGGCCGACAACTGGCCGATGAACAGCCACTTCGAAACGCCCGCGATACTGCGCGTTCGGTATTGCGTGTAGACCTGCCGAGAGATGGTCAGGACGAGAATGAAGGCGCTGGCCCAACCGATCACATCGACATTCATGGATTCCTTTCTTGCTCATCTTTCATGTTCATGCACTGTCTTGTTCAGAGCCCCGGCAGCCCTTGCGCGGGTCGCACGTCCAGCCGACGCGGCCGGGTGGCATATTCGGCCAGCGGCACCGTGATTTCGAGCACGCCATCGCGCATCTGCGCCGCTGCCTGCTCCGGCAGTGCGCCCGGCGGCAGCAGGATGACGCGATAGAACGGTCCGTAGCGGCGTTCGCTGTGACGTTCCTCGTGCGGCTCGTGCACCGGTTCCGCGTGCCGTTCCCCGGAAATGGTGACGCGGTCGTGCTTGATCTCGACCTGCACATCCTCGCATTTGAGTCCTGGCAGTTCCGCGCACACCACGAACTTGCGCGCGCGCTGCGCGGTTTCCACAGCCGGACTCCAGGCACCGGAACGCGCCGCGTCGCTTGCAGTGCCGGTGACGCCTTTCGTGAGAAGCCGGGTGCCGCCGCGTCCGCGCACACTGTCAACCACGCGCTCGACTTCGTGCGAGACACGCCGCGCCATGCGCAGCGGCTGCTGCCACAGATCCCACAGCTCCGGCAGCGTCGGCGCCCGCCGCTTCCAGGACATCGTGCGCTGCTCGTGCAGACCGGAGGCTGCAGCACTTGCCTCGCCGGCCGCATCGCCGACCGAGATGGTCCTGCCGAAGGTCGCGGACGACGTGTCAACATACTCGTCGTTCACCTCTGACAAGGTTTCGCGTACGGAAAACACGCCAGACCGATTGTGCTGCTCGATGTGCTTTCTCAGCCGCGCAAGGTCAAGCGCCGTGCGCGCCTGCAGGGCACGCACGGCATCGGCCGGCTGCGCGAATCCCTGCTCCGGCGACTCGCAATCGAGCACCAGCGTCAACCGGGTCAGCGCGCGTGCCTCGCCTTCCGCACCCACCTTGGACAGCGCGCTGAGCTCGAAGCTCGCCTCGTGGCGTGGACCGTGCACATGACGCCACGCCAGGCGCCGGCCCGGTATCTGTTCGGTGATTTCAGCCTGCCAGCTGCGCGCCCGCTCGCCATGCCCGACTTCCCACTGCAGGCCTTGAGCGCCGATACGCCGCACCTGACGCACATCCTGCATGAAGCTCGGATATTCTTCGAAGCGCAGCAGGCACTCGTACACCGCTTCGGGCGCCATGTGCACTTCAACCGACTGCTCGATTCTTGCCATTTCAAATCTCCTTGGCCCGGAAATCTTTCCTGCCGGGGTCCTGATTCGCCGCCGCACATGTGCGCGGCATCCACGTCGCCCAAGCTCCAGCCAGACTGCCTGCTGCGGCGCGACGCGCGGCCACCGTAACCCGACTGTCCCCTGCTTCACCTTCAACCGAAAACGGGTTCGCCCCGCATATCGGTACACCGCGTGCTGCCAGGACATTCGCGTCTGTCGACCGTGGAATGGAGTGTGCTAACGGGGAGCCAGTCGTGCCGAAACGGATGCGGCCCGACGACTCCACCGCGCATTCGCAAGTTCCGTACCAAATTCGGTACGGCATGCCGCGCCCGCAAGCAGGAACAAGATGCGCGCGGCGCATGCGGTTCCCGTTCTCATGGCAGGTTTTCAAGCGCCGGAAAAAATTACAGGAGGCAGCGCATCGACCATGAAGGCAGGCAATCGAACCAGCAACGAGCCGGCGGTACAGGAACAGGAAAGCGGACACAGCGATGCGAAGGTGCTGCGCGACCTGTGGCAGGTTGTCTCCAACTTTCGTTTGCGCATTGTCCTGGCCGTTGTCTTCCTCATTTTGGCCAAGATCGCCGTGGTGACGGTGCCCTTGGTCTTGAAGCGCATTGTCGATGAGCTTTCCAGACCGGAAACGGTGGCGGCGCTGCCTGTGGTGCTGCTGATCGGATACGCGGTCCTGCGCTTTGCCAGCACGCTTTTCAACGAACTGCGCGATCTCGCGTTCTCGCGGGTAACGCAGGAAACGGTCGCCACCTACGCCAAGAAAGTGTTCGCCCACCTGCACGCTCTGAGCGCGCGCTTTCACGCCTCGCGGCGCCTTGGCGGCCTGCTTCCGGACATCGATCGCGGCACGGCAGGCATTGCCTTCCTGCTTTCGGTCGGCCTGTTCACCATCGTGCCCACATTGCTGGAAATCGGTCTGGTGATCGCCATTCTCGCCAGCGGCTATACGCCAGGATTCACGCTGATTCTCGGCATCACCTTCCTTGTCTACAGCGGCTACACGCTGGTCTTCACCGCGCGTCGCGCCATTCATCAGCGTCGCGTGAACCGACTCGACTCCAGCGCCAAGAGCCTGATGGCCGACAGCCTCATCAACTACGACACGGTCAAGCTCTTCACCAACGAGAAGCAGGAATTGCTGCGTTTCGGCAGCGTCATGAACCAGTGGACCGATGCTGCGGTGACGAACCAGAAGGCACTGTTCACCCTGCATGTGGGACAAAGCGCGATCATCGCCGGCGGCGTGGCCGCGGTCATGCTGCTGGCCGGAGCGAACGTGCTCAACGGCTCGATGACCGTCGGCGATCTGGTGCTCATCAATGCCTACGTGATCCAGGTCTGCCTGCCACTGAATTCGCTTGGCTTCGTCTATCGCGAAGCCAAGGATGCACTGGTCAACGCCGAGAAACTGTTCGGCCTGCTGCGCCAGAAGCCCGAATTCGATGAACGGCCGGATATGCCGGCACTCAAGGTGACGCGGGGCGAAGTCGTGTTCGACAACGTCAGCTTCGGCTACGATCCGACGCGCCAGATTCTGCACGGCGTGTCATTCACCATCCCTCCGGGCGGACGCGTGGCAGTGGTCGGCAGCAGCGGCTCGGGAAAATCGACGCTGGCACGCTTGCTGCTGCGGCTGTATGAAGTGGATGGCGGCGCCATTCGCATCGACGGGCAGGACATCCGGCGTGTGTCCTTGCGCAGCCTGCGCAAGGCCATTGGGGTCGTGCCCCAGGAAACCCTGCTGTTCAACGAATCGATCGGCTACAACATCGGCTACGGGCGCGAAGGCGCGACCCTGGACGACATCGTCACGGCTGCGCGCGCCGCACACATCCACGAGCTGATCGACGCGCTGCCCGAGAAGTACGACACGCCGGTCGGCGAGCGCGGCGTCAAGCTTTCCGGCGGCGAAAAGCAGCGCATCGCACTGGCGCGCTCGATCCTGAAGAATCCGCCCCTGCTGATCTTCGACGAGGCCACCTCCGCACTCGACACCGTCTCCGAACAGGCGATCCAGACCGAACTCGACCGCCTGGCCGAGAACCGCACGACGCTCGTCATCGCACATCGCCTGTCCACCGTCGTCGACGCCACCGAGATCATCGTGCTGCAGCGCGGCCGCGTCGTCGAACGCGGCACCCATCTGCAACTGCTGCAGCTCGGCGGGGTCTACGCCAGCTTGTGGCAACTGCAGCAGCGAGGCGAAGACTGAAGATGGACTTTGCGCATGCCCGCAAGGTCTGGAACAGGAATTGCATCAGCAGGCGATCAATCCGCTTCAGGCTCCCCGGTGCGCGTCTGCGTGCCGAAACAACGACGTATTCATGACGAAGATCATTGCTTTCGACAGGGCGCGCCGGAACCGCCGCGTCGAGAACCGTTCTCGTGCCCATGAAGGAAGTGCAGCAGTCCATGCGCGCGTGGCCGCGGACGTGCTCGGCGGATCGCATCATTCCTCCTTGCACGAACATCCGAGTATCGCCGTCTCGGTGGTCGTACCTACGCGCGGCCGTCCGCAGACGCTCAACTGCTGCCTGTCCAGCCTGGCGCTGCAGCGCTTCGACACCACGCGCTTCGAGATCATCGTGGTCGACGATGGCCCGGATGACGCGACACGCGAGGTGGTCGCCGGATGGACCGCGCATTGTGCCCGCCACGGCCCGGAAATCACCTACATCCCCTCAATGGGGCCGCACGGGCCGGCGGCCGCGCG
>JAEZHR010000185.1 GCA_023416415.1 Pseudomonadota bacterium | reverse complement strand
ATCCAGATGGACGAGGGACTGGAGACCGGTCCCATGCTGCTCAGGGGCGCGCTGCCGATTGCCCCCGACGACACCACGGCCAGCCTGCACGACAAACTGGCGGCGCTGGGCGGCGAGATGATCGTCGAGGCGTTGCGCCGACTGGATGCGCTGCGGGCTGAGCGGCAGCCGGAGCAGGGCGTGACCTACGCGGCCAAGATCGCCAAGGAAGAGGCCGCTCTCGATTTCACGCAGCCAGCCATCGTATTGGAACGCAAGCTGCGCGCCTTCAATCCGTTCCCGGGCGCCAGCGGCAGCGTCGACGGAACGGTGCTGAAGCTGTGGAGCGGAGAGGCGACTAACGCCAGCGGCGCGCCGGGCCAGGTGTTGAAGGCGGATGCCGGTGGCGTGCTGATTGCCTGCGGCGCGGGCGCGCTGCGGGTGCAGGTGTTGCAGAAGCCGGGCGGCAAGCGCCTGCCCGCCCCCGAGTTCCTCAAGGGCTTCGCACTCGAGGGGCGCCGCTTCTCCTGACCGGCATCAAGTGGGAGGGGCTGCCTCTCGTTTCCCGTATAATCGCGCTTGCGCCGATTTGATTGAACAGGTCAAACCCAGCTTGCGGGCGCAAGGGACAGTTCCCGAACAAATACAGCTAAAGCGGAAGTCCAAACCCGGTCCCGCTTTGCAGGCCGGGTTTTTTGCATTCAAGGACCCCACATGAACCGCGACGCCATCTCCCCCACCGAAGCGCTGCTGCGCGACCTGCTGTCGAAACGCATCCTGATCCTCGATGGCGCCATGGGGACGATGATCCAGCGCTACAAGCTGACCGAAGAGGATTATCGCGGCCAGCGCTTCGCGGACTTCGCGGTACCCGGCAAGGAAGTCTTCGTCAAGGGCAACAACGAGCTGCTGACCCTGACCCAGCCGCAGATCATCAGCGAAATTCACGAGCAGTATCTCGCCGCCGGCGCCGATCTGATCGAAACCAATACTTTCGGCGCCACCCGCATTGCGCAGGACGATTACCACATGGCGCATCTCGCCTACGAGATGAACGTGCAGGCGGCAAAGCTGGCGCGTGCAGCCTGCGACAAGTACTCGACTGCCGACAAGCCGCGCTTCGTTGCGGGCGCCATCGGCCCGACGCCGAAGACGGCCTCGATCTCGCCCGACGTCAACGACCCGGGCGCGCGCAATGTCACATTCGACCAGCTGGTCGACGCCTACCTTGAGCAGACGCGCGCCCTGGTTGAGGGCGGTGCCGACGTGCTGCTGGTCGAAACCATCTTCGACACGCTGAACTGCAAGGCTGCGCTGTTTGCGATCGACACGTTCTTCGAGGAATCGGGCAAGCGCCTGCCGATAATGATCTCCGGCACCGTGACCGATGCCTCCGGGCGCATCCTGTCCGGACAGACGGTGCCGGCCTTCTGGCATTCGGTGCGCCACGCGAAGCCATTGACCGTGGGCCTGAACTGCGCGCTCGGTGCCACGCTCATGCGTCCCTATGCGGAAGAACTGTCGAAGATCGCCGACACCTTTGTCTGCATATACCCGAATGCCGGGCTGCCCAACCCGATGTCGGACACCGGCTTCGATGAAACGCCGGATGTCACGTCTGCGCTTCTGAAGGAGTTCGCGGAAGCCGGCTTCGTCAACATCGCCGGCGGCTGCTGCGGCACCACGCCCGATCACATCCGCGCCATCGCCGAAACCGTGCGCAGCATTGCGCCTCGCCGGGTGCCGGAGTCGGATCACCGCATGAAGCTGTCGGGCCTTGAGCCTTTCGTCATCGACGATGATTCATTGTTCGTGAATGTCGGTGAACGCACCAACGTCACCGGCTCCAAGGCCTTTGCGCGTCTGATTCTCAACGAGCAGTACGACGAGGCATTGTCGGTGGCACGCCAGCAGGTCGAGAACGGTGCGCAGATCAACGACGTCAACATGGACGAGGCGATGCTTGACTCGGTTGCCGCGATGACGCGCTTTCTCAACCTGATCGCTTCCGAGCCGGACATTGCGCGCGTGCCGATCATGATCGACTCCTCCAAGTGGTCGGTGATCGAGGCGGGCCTGAAGTGCGTGCAGGGCAAGGCGATTGTCAACTCGATCTCGATGAAGGAAGGCGAGCAGGAGTTCCTGCGCCAGGCAACGCTGTGCCGCCGCTATGGTGCCGCCGTGATCGTGATGGCCTTCGATGAAAGCGGCCAGGCCGACACGTTCGAGCGCAAGATCGAAATCTGCGCGCGCGCCTACAAGCTGCTGACCGAGGAAGTCGGCTTCCCGCCGGAAGACATCATCTTCGATCCCAATATCTTCGCGATCGCAACAGGCATCGAAGAGCACAACAACTACGCGGTCGACTTCATCAACGCCACGCGCTGGATCAAGGAGAACCTGCCGCATGCCAAGATCAGCGGCGGCGTGTCCAACGTGTCCTTCTCGTTCCGCGGCAACGATCCGGCGCGTGAAGCCATTCACACGGTCTTCCTGTATCACGCGATCAAGGCGGGCCTGACGATGGGTATCGTCAACGCCGGCATGGTCGGCGTCTATGACGACCTCGCTCCCGAGCTGTGCGAGCGCGTGGAGGACGTGGTGCTCAACCGCCGATCCGATGCAACCGAGCGCATGATCGAGTTCGCGGGCACGCTCAAGGCCGGCGCGAAGAAGGAAGAGCAAAGCCTGGAATGGCGCGGCGAGCCGGTCGAGAAGCGCCTCGCGCATGCGTTGGTGCTCGGCATCACGCAATGGATCGTCGAGGATACCGAAGAAGCGCGCCAGAAGATTGCGGCTGCCGGTGGACGTCCGATCAACGTGATCGAAGGCCCGCTGATGGATGGCATGAACATCGTCGGCGACCTGTTCGGCCAGGGCAAGATGTTCCTGCCGCAGGTGGTGAAGTCGGCACGCGTGATGAAGCTGGCGGTGGCCCATCTGATTCCCTTCATCGAGGAAGAAAAGCGCCGCGAAGAGGAACGCACGGGCATTGCCGCCAAGCCCAAGGGCAAGATCGTGATGGCGACCGTGAAGGGCGACGTGCACGACATCGGCAAGAACATTGTGTCCGTGGTCCTGCAATGCAATAACTTCGAAGTCGTGAACATGGGCGTGATGGTCCCGTGCTCGGAGATCCTGGCCAAGGCCAAGGCGGAGAACGCCGACATCGTCGGTCTGTCCGGCCTGATCACGCCGTCGCTCGAAGAGATGGCCTACGTGGCCAAGGAAATGCAGCGCGACGAGTACTTCCGCAGCCGCAAGATTCCGCTCCTGATTGGCGGTGCCACCACCAGCCGTGCGCATACGGCAGTGAAGATCGCGCCGAACTACGATGGGCCGGTGGTCTACGTGCCGGATGCTTCGCGTTCGGTGTCGGTGGCGCAGTCCTTGTTGACGCCCGAGCAGCGCGATCAGTACATCGAGGATATCCAGCGCGACTATGCACGCATCCGCGAGC
>JAEZHR010000175.1 GCA_023416415.1 Pseudomonadota bacterium | reverse complement strand
GGTAAGTCCAGATGCCAGGGCCGCGCAGGAAAAAGGTTCGGATGATCCGGATGTCCTTGGTGCTGGCTGGAGCGGTGTTTCGCGCGTCATCGCACAGACAGGCCGCTGCCGGCAGGGGCAGTACTTCTGGTTTCATGGGGGAACCCTTTGCTTGTTCTTGATGTGTGACCGGCAGAAAGCCGGCCGTGCATTCAGAGTGCCCTCAGCAATTCCCGTGCCGTCTGAAAAAATATTTTGTATTCAATGACTTAGATGACCTGCGCGCAGACTCGGGGGAATTTTGGAACGTACAGGGGTGCAATCTGTCGCCGAATGGCGACAGATTTTTCATCATATTTTTCAAGTGCTTGAAAAGAAAGGATTATTCCTGTCGCTCATCGGCGACAGATGGACCATCGGTACGGAACAGGCCGGGATTGAGGCCGTGCCTTTGCAGCAGGCGATAGAACTCGGTGCGGTTGCGTTCAGCCAGACGCGCGGCGTCGGAGACGTTTCCGTCCGTCAGTTTCAGCAACTGAATCAGGTAGTTGCGCTCGAAGCGCTGCCTGGCTTCGGCATAGCTGAGCACTTCCAGCGAGGGCACCCGCAGCGCGCGCTGAACCAGAGCCAGCGGGATGATGGGGGCGGCGGCCAGCGCGCACAGTTGCTCGATCACGTTGTGCAGCTGGCGCACGTTGCCCGGCCAGGGGGCGGTCGACAGCGCTTCCAGGGCCCCCGGCGCAAAACCGTTCAGGCGCTTGTCGTACTTTGCTGCCAGCAGCTGGAGGAAATGATTGGCCAGCGGCGCAATATCCTCGCGCCGCTCCGCCAGCGGCGGCAGGGTCAGGGTGACGACGTTGAGACGGTAGTACAGGTCTTCCCGGAACTGGCCTTCGGCCATCGCCGCATCCAGATCGCGGTGCGTGGCGGAGAGAATGCGAACGTCGAACGGTATGGCCTGGTCGGCGCCGACCGGGCGCACCGCGCGTTCCTGCAGCGCGCGCAGCAGCTTGACCTGCAGCACCGGAGGCATGTCTCCGATCTCATCGAGCAACAGGGTGCCGCCGTCGGCGGCCTGCAGCAATCCGGCACGACTGCTGACGGCCCCGGTGAAGGCGCCCTTGACGTGGCCGAACAGTTCGGACTCCAGCAGTTGCTCCGGAATGGCGCCGCAATTGAGAGCAATGAAGGGGCCCTTGGCGCGCCGGCTGGCGCGATGGATGGCGCGTGCCAGCAACTCCTTGCCGGTGCCGCTCTCCCCGCGAATGAGCACGCTGGCATCGGAGGCCGCCACCAGCTTGGCCTCGGCCAGCAACTCGGCCATGCGCGGGCTGCGGCTGACGAGTTCGGCGCGCCAGGCTTCGCCCTCCGGGGTACGGGCCGGCGAAGAGGCGGCCATCGCCAGGGCCTGGGCGACCTTGTCTAGCAGCACCTTGCCGTCGAAGGGTTTGGTCAGGTAGGCGAAGGCGCCGCGCGACGTGGCCTCGACCGCGTCGGGAATGGTGCCGTGGGCGGTGAGCAGGATGACCGGCAGTGTGGCGTACTGGGCGCGGATCCGGTCGAACAGGGCGAGACCGTCCGAATCCGGCAGGCGCACATCGCTGATGACCAGCGCCGGCAGTTCGATGGCCAGGCGCGTGAGCGCGGCTTCTGCGCTGGCCACCGCGGTCACGCGATAGCCGGCGGCGGTCAGCCGCATCGACAGCAGGCGCAGCAGGTCCGGGTCATCGTCGATGAGCAGCAGGTGGGCGCTGTTGTTCATGTGCTTACCTCCCCGGCGGCACGGCTTGCTGATTGGCCGGCTGGCTGGCCGGGCCGGTCGGCAGCATGCGCTCGATGGCCTTGAGATCTTCCAGCGTCCGGCTCAGCTGGCCGACGCGGCGGACATATTCCCGGTTCTGTTGAAGCAGGCGGGTCGACTGCTCCGACAGGCGGCGCAGTTCGCCGTAATGGGCCGCCAGCATGCGCGCCAGCGGACGCAGGGCGTCCGCATCCGGCGATTGCGTGGTGATGACCGCCTCGGCCAACTGCTGGGCGCGCACGATATGACCTTCGCCCTGCAGGATGGCCAGCAGCATGGCCTTCTTGAGCGCGACGCGGGCGTTCCCGGGTTCGCGCTCCAGTGTCTGCAATGCCTGCGTGAGTTCGGGATGCGACAGGCGCCGCAGCGATTCATGATAAGCGAGCAATTCGTCGATTCCGCTTGGCACCGGCACGATGACAACCTGCGGTGGTTCCTGGGGTGCGACCTGTTGCGGCACGGGAGCCGGTTGCGGCGCGGGAGCCGGGCGCGACGCGGGGACGTTGGCGCAGGCAGCGAGCAGCAGGGCAAGCGCGCAGGGAAGGTATCTAGCGGACATGGGGCAATTCGATCTGAAAGTGCGCCCCGCCTTCATGCGGGAGCAGTTGTATGGTACCGGCGTGGGCTTCGATGTATTCGCGGACGATGGACAGGCCGATTCCGTTGCCGCGGCGCGGGCCAGGCGGCTGGCGCTGGCCCTGGTAAAAGGGCTCGAACACGCGCTCCATGTCGTCGGGAGCAATGCCAGGTCCGCTATCGATGCAGTGGATGCGGGCGCCCCCGGCGCCGTCGTCTTCGAGCACGAAGCGGATCGTGCTGCCGTCGGGACTGAAGCGCACGGCATTCGACAGCAGATTGCCCAGCACGACGGACAGCTTGTCGGCGTCGCCTGTGAGGATCGGAGCCGAGCCTTCGGTTTCCACGCGCAAGCCGCGCACTTGCCATTGCAGGCGCTGACTGTCGATCGCCTGTCGCAGGAGCGCGGACAGGTCGAGCGGAGCGCGTTTGAGGTGCTGGGCCTCGAAGGTCGCCGCATTGTAGCGCAGCAGTTCCTCGATCTGATTCTGCAGGGCCAGCACGTTCTGGTGCAGGATGCCGGCGATCTCGCGCTGGCTGTCCGACAGCGTGCCGGCGACCTCGTCGTCCAGCAGGGCGATGCCTTCACGCAGGGCGGCCAGGGGGGTCTTGAGCTCGTGCGAGACATGACGCAGGAAGCGCTCCTTTTCGTTTTCGAGCGCGGCAAGGCGCTGGCGCAGCCAGTCCAGCTGCGATCCGAGCTGGCGCAGGTCGGCCGGTCCGTGGACTTCGATCGGCTGGTCGAAACGGTTTTCGCCAAGTCGCCTGATGGCTGCATCCACCGCCGCCAGCGGGCGCGACAGCCACAGGCCGAAAGCAAAGGCCAGCGCGACGGCGAGAAGGATGGCGACCACCAGTTGTCCGGTGAGCAGGCGCCGCTGGCGTTCCAGTTCTTCGGCCAGCACGTGGTTGCGGTGTTCCACCTCGCGCTTGCTTTCCAGCGCAAGCTTTTCGTTGAGTCGATGCAGCTCGAAGAACGCGTGCTCGAGTGCAGCGCTGGCAGCCCGTGCCCCACGCGGGCGCTGCAATGTCGCCCCGGCTGTTTCACCGTGCGCGCGCCATTCGTCGAAATCCGCCGGCGCGGCGTTGGGCATGGCGGCCTCCAGCGTGTGCAGTGCTTCGCCCGCGCTCTGCCAGGTTTCCTCATAGCGCTCCAGGAAGCTGCGATCGTTGAGCACGAGGAACTGGCGTGCGCTGCGTTCCATCGCGACCGTGCGTTCGGCCAGGTGCTGGGCGTTCTCGGTGAGGGCAATCGCATCGCGCGCGGTTTCGCTGCTGTAGGCGCTTAGTCGCTCCAGGGTCAGCAGCGTGTGCACCGAAGTCGCCGACAGCAGGAGCGCGATGAGCAGGAAAGCGACCAGCAGCAGGGGGCGGAAGGAAAAACGGGACAGGGTCAGCGTGCGTGGGAACATGGATGGGATGTCGGACTGCCAATGCCGAGCCGTCCGCGTCGAGAACTGCCGGGAATTGTGGCACAGCGCGTGCAGGCCGGGGAGAGCGCGCGCAATGTTCGTCGGTCTCGCCGTCTCGGGGTAGAATCCGGCACTTTGCATTATCGGCAGTCTCAGGATGAATGCGTGCACGCGCGGCGATGTGCTGCGTCGTGCAGCCGCGACAACAACTGCGAGCTGACCGCACCCTCGATGGAAGCCTTCCTCATCTCCACCGGCATCGTCGCGCTTGCCGAAATGGGCGACAAGACGCAACTGCTTTCGCTCCTGCTGGCCACACGCTTTCGCCGCCCGCTG
The DNA here is from genome assembly GCA_023416415.1 of Pseudomonadota bacterium. Taxonomy (GTDB): domain Bacteria; phylum Pseudomonadota; class Gammaproteobacteria; order Burkholderiales; family Burkholderiaceae_D; genus Noviherbaspirillum. Next base: position 173 of record JAEZHR010000175.1, on the reverse strand, counting down.
CCCATCATCCTCGGCATCTTGGTTGCCACCCTGCTCAATCATGCGTTGGCCGGCGCCGTCGGCACCCTGCTCACCGACTGGCTGGGGCCGAACGCGCTGCGCTGGATACTCGGCATTTCCTTCCTGGCCATGGCGGTCTGGATCATGATTCCCGACAAGCTCGACGACGTCGA
>JAEZHR010000154.1 GCA_023416415.1 Pseudomonadota bacterium | reverse complement strand
AGCATGGCCCGAGACAATGCTGGTGCCGGCGAACAGGGCATTGGATGCCTGCTGCAGTTCATCGGAGGCAGGCGTCGCATCGAGCGTCTTTTCGACCGGCCAGGATTCGCCGGTCAGGGCGGCCTGGCGCACGAACAGATCGCGGGCTGCGATCAGGCGGCCATCGGCCGGCACCAGTTGTCCTGCGTGCAGTTGCACGATATCGCCGGGCACGATCTCTTCCGCCGGGATTTCGCGCGCCGTGCCGTCGCGCAGTACGTTCGATCGCAGCGCCACCTCATTTCTGAGTCGCTCTGCGGCATCCGAGGCACGCCGTTCCTGCACCGTGTCGAGCAGCACGCTCAACAGCACGATTGCGCCGATGATCTCGGCACCGAGTCGCTCACCGGTCGTCATGGCCACCAGGCCGGCGAACAGCAGCAGCAGAACCAGTGGGTTCGACAGGCGGCGCAGGAGATCGGCAAGCAGGTGCGGGCGCTGCTTGTCGGCCAGCACGTTTCTGCCGGCGCGCGCGAGACGTTCTTCTGCCTCGCGCGAAGACAGGCCGGACGCACTGCTGGCCGCATCCTCAAGGTTGCGCGCGAGCGGGTGCCGCCACCAGGGCGAGCGGCCGTCGATGAATTCGCCGTGCCCGTAGGCTGCGGCAGGGCGCTTCGCCAGCGTCGGCGGCGCGAGGCGGGCCATTGGCCGGCGCCGCCTACGCTGCTTGCACGTTCACCAGTTCGGTATGGCCGAATCCCTTCGTGTAGTCCAGCACGGAGATGACCTGCGGTCGTAATCGCAGCATAGTCACCTCACCGCTGCTGGCGGCCTCGCTCCATTTTTCTGCTTCCGGAAAACGCTCCAGAAAGCATCGTCCCGCGTGATCGATGTCTTCCGGACGTTCGAGAAATTCGGCCGTGGCCGCCATCGACAAGCCCTGGATCTCGTTCCAGTTCCGGTAGTCCTTGTTGATCGTGAGCGACACCTTGTTGGAGCGGCGCATGTTCTCCGCTTTCTGGCTGTGCTTTCCCACGGCAACGAAGATCGCGAGGCCATCGTGAGCGTAACTCACGGTGGTCGCCTGCGGATAGCCGTCGGAACGGATCGTGGCCAGCGTGAGGTCGCGGCCCTGCCGGAGCAGATCGAGAATGAATTCCTGCATGTGCGCTTCCATGGTGAAACTCCTTTGTCCTTGTGCCGTGCCTGCCTGAGCCGAAGGCAGGTGCGCATTGCCGCAGCATAGGTTGGCGATCCTTCGCCATTGGGGCGTGAGCAGGCAAGTTTGATGCAAGTCAACGAGAGCGGTGTACCCGCTCCGAGGGGCTGCATGGACGCGCGCACCGGGTGCGTGCTTGCGTTATTTTCAAAACCCAAGACAAGCGCGTCGCGGTGGATGTGCTGCGGGCCATTTTCTTTTCATGAAAGTTGCCATGGAGGGGGCACGTGCTCGCGTGTGCCCGGCGTCGCAACTGTCTGGCAACTGAAATCAGCCCATGAAACCGCGCAGGAGAGCAGAGACGATGATGGCGGATATCGCAGTGGGCGAGGGCGATCCGGAAGTGTCGGTCGTGGTTCCCGTTTATAACGAGAAGGGCACGATCCGCCTCATGATCGAGCGCGTGCAGGCCGCACTGGACGGCATGCCCCGTTCCTGGGAACTGGTGCTGGTCGACGATGGCAGCAGCGATGGTTCGGTCGAGCAGATGCGTGCTGCCGCGCGTACCGACGGTCGGATACGCATCATCATCCTGTTGCGCAATTTCGGACAGACGGCAGCCATGCAGGCGGGAATCGATGCTGCGGCGGGACAGATCATCGTCACCATCGACGGCGACCTGCAGAATGATCCCGCCGATATACCGCGCATGGTCGAACGCCTGATCGGCGAAGAGCTCGATCTGCTGGTCGGCTGGCGCGTGCAGCGCAAGGACCGCTTCTGGTCGCGCAGGATTCCATCCTGGCTCGCCAACCGCCTGATCGGAGCAGTCACCGGCGTACACCTGCATGACTATGGCTGTTCGCTGAAAGTGTTCCGCGCATCGGTGATCCGGCAGGTACGCCTGTACGGCGAGATGCATCGCTTCATTCCTACCTGGATGGCGACGCTGACCTCACCGGATCGCATCAAGGAAGAGCCGGTCGGTCACGCGGCACGCCTGCACGGCACCTCGAAGTACGGTCTGTCGCGCACGTTCAAGGTCTTGCTCGACCTGATGTCCGTTTATTTCTTCATGCGCTACCGCGCCCGTCCGGGTCATTTCTTCGGCCGCATCGGCCTTGTGCTGGGCGTGGTGGGCGCAGCAATCCTGGGGGTGCTGAGTGTGCAGAAGCTGTATTACGGGATCGATATCGGTACGCGCCCCTTGCTGATGCTGGGCGTGGTGTTGACCTTGTCCGGCGTACAGCTGGTCTGCACCGGCATCGTGACCGAGCTGCTGGCGCGCACCTACTTCGAATCGACCGGCGCGCGCACCTATGTCGTGCGCAGCGTCGTCGGCGAGATCGCAAAGGGCGAGAGACATGCGGCGGATACCAGCCGGTTGCACTGATCGGAAGACGCTCGCCACGGGGAATGCATTGCCCGGACCACCGTCTCCCACGGGCATCGGCAGCTTCGCTGCGGCATGGCTCCTGCCCCTTGCGCTGCTCTTCCTGCTGTTGTGGTTCCATGCGCTCGGCGCGCGCACGCTGGTACCCACCGATGAAGCCCGCTATGCGGAGATCGCACGCGAAATGGCCGCAAGCGGCGACGTGGTCACCATGCGCCTGAACGGCATCAAGTATTACGGCAAGCCACCGCTGCAGGCATGGATGACTGCGCTTTCGTTCCGCGCCTTCGGCGTGGGCGAATGGCAGGCGCGCTTGTGGACCGGCCTGTGCGGTCTGCTCGCGATCGCCCTGACCGCCCATGCGGGCAGCACCGTCTTCAGCCGCCGCACCGGGATCCTTGCCGGCCTCGTGCTGGGATCGATGTTCTACTGGAACGCCGGTGCCCACGTCGCTTCCTACGACATGGGCCTTGCCGCGATGATGACACTGGCGCTGTGCGCCTTCCTGTGTGCGCAGCGCGAATCGATCGGAGTGCGGGTGCGCCGCAACTGGATGCTCGCATGCTGGTCCTGCATGGCGCTGGCGGTCCTGACGAAAGGGCTGGTCGGCATCGTCCTTCCGGGCCTGGCATTGATCGCCTATACGCTGCTTGCCCGTGACTGGCGCATCTGGACGCGTTTGCATATCGGTGCAGGACTGGCGCTGTTCATGCTGATCGCCGCACCCTGGTTTGTCGCGGCAGCGCTCAGGAGTCCGGAATTTCCCGAGTTCTTCTTCGTGCGTGAGCACGTGCTTCGCTTCACCACGAACGTTCACGCCCGCCACGGGCCGTGGTACTACTTCCTGCCTCTGATGGCGGTCGGCAGCCTGCCCTGGCTGGGCGCGCTGCCTGGCGCCGCCCGGTTTGTGCTGCGCGAGCCGCGAACGGGGTTCCGGCCGAAGCTGTTCCTGCTGACATGGTGCTGCGTGATCTTCGTGTTCTTCAGCCTGTCCAGGGCCAAGCTGCCGTCCTACATCCTTCCCATGTTTCCGGCCCTTGCGCTGTTGATCGCCTGCTACCTCGATCATGCCGGAGCGCGGACGCTCATGCGTCTGGCCGCGCTGTTCTCGGT
>JAEZHR010000080.1 GCA_023416415.1 Pseudomonadota bacterium | reverse complement strand
CTCGATACGCACGAAGCGCAGCAGCAGGTCTCCTTCCGACGCCTCCTCGAATCCGCCAAAATCGAAGCCGGCGCTGAAATTGCGGCCGGCACCCTGCAGCACCAGCATGCGCGTTCCATCGCGCCCGGCTTCGTCAACGGCCTGCAGCAGCGCCTCGACCATCTCGGCATTGAGCGCGTTCATCTTTTCCGGGCGGTTAAGCGTCAGCGTCGTGGTCGTTCCGGCGCGTGCGCACAGTACAGGCGCAGCCGTATCGGACGTGGTTTGCATGCGTTTACTCCCGTTCTCGTACCGCCGCGCCGCCCAGCTCGGCAAATACTTCGTCGTTGTGCGCGCCGAGCGCGGGCGGGTTGCGCAAGATCGGCAAGCCCTGGCCGCTCAGGCGCAGCGGCGATGCGAAGGTTTTCGCGTGCGCGCCACCCGGCAATTCAATCTGCTGCACCCAACCCATGGCCTCCACCTGGGGATCCGCCAGCACCTGCGAGTAGGAATTGATCGGCGTACATGGCACGCCGGCGCTGGCGAAACGCTCGATCAGTTCCTTGCATGAATACTTCGCGAACTCGGTTTCCAGGATGTCACGCAGCGCAACCTGGTTGCGGGCCCGCAGCGAAGTCGATGTGAAGCGTGTGTCCTCGAGCAGATCGAGGCGGTCGATCTGGGTGCACGCGATGCGCCACAGATTGTCGTTGCCGGCGGCCATCGCGAAGTAGCCGTCGCCGGCCTTGAACGCCTGGTAGGGGGCGTTGCGCGGGTGCGCCGAACCGAGCTTGGCCGGGTCTTCGCCCTTGCCGAAGTATTCGCTGGTCTGCAGGGCCGCCACGCCAAGACTCGCGCCCAGCATTGACACGTCGATGTGCTCACCCTGCCCGTCGCGTCGCACCTTGTTCAGCACCGACGCCACGGAGAACGCGGCATACAGACCGGCGCAGAAATCCGACAGAGGTACGCCGCACTTGACCGGCGCACCGCCCGGCTCGCCGGTCACGCTCATGATGCCGCTCATTGCCTGCATCGTCAGGTCGAAGCCGCCCTCCTGCGCACGCGGACCGGTCTGGCCATAGGCCGAGATCGAGCAGTAGATCAGGCTCGGCTTGCATCCGCGCAGGGATTCGTAGTCCAGCCCCAGGCGCGCCATCACGCCGGGACGGTTGTTCTCGATGACGACGTCTGCCGACAACACCAGCGCACGCGCCTTCTCCAGATCGCCGGAGTCTTTCAGGTCAAGCGCCACGGAGCGCTTGTTGCGGTTCAGCGAAGCGAAGTTCTCACTGAAGCCGTTGGTCAGCGGCGGCCACTGGCGCAGGCTGTCGCCGCCCTTCGGATGTTCGACCTTGATCACATCTGCGCCCATGTCGGCAAGCAGCATGCCGCAGAACGGGCCGGCGGCGACCTGGCAGAACTCGATGACTTTCACGCCTTGTAATGGAAGCATAGATGTCCTTGTAATCGGGATGCATATTGCATGAACCGGTCGCCGACGCGCAGATCGGCACGCGCACGGCTCGTGCGTGCGGCAAGTATGCATTCACCTTCATTCGATGTAAACCATAAAATAGGATATCAGTCCCGTATTTTGGGATTTCAAAGCGGTTAACCTAGCTATTGCTATAAATTTCTTGCCTTTCATTCATCCCGTTCCCCAGGGAGGTGTGGCAAATAGCGGTCGGCTTGCCCGATGGACACCATTGCCCGCCTCCTCGCCAGCGCTGCTGACCGAATTCGTGCAAGGCGTATCAGGCTTGGCCTTCGCGCTGACCGCCACGGCGATCTGGGTCTGGCCTGCTGGGGCCCGCCCAATTGGCCCCTCTGGTACGGATCTGCTCGTTGACCTTGCACCTGACACCGCTGCATCTGGTGGCTCGGGAACAGACGACCACCATGCCGCCGCTCCGCTCGCCGGCGGCATGATCTGTGTGCTGATCGGCATGGCGCTGCCCGCGCACATTGACGTGCATGGTTTCAAATTCACGGTCGGGCAGTTTCTGTTCCACACCTGTGCCGCAATGCGACGTGATCGGAAAACTGGTGGCCGGTCCTGCCCGACGCCAGTCACCTGGGCGACGCTGGTGCACCGGGACAAGCGGCGTCAGCGCGTGACCGTCCAACCGCTGCCGACAATCATCGGCCTGCTAACGCTGGCAGTCCTGCTGGCGGCCCTTTCTGCGAGCGGCAGCATCGCTTCCGGCACACTCGGGATGACCGCATTTTGCGCGCCGCTCGTGAGCGTCTCATCGGAGGCCGACAAGAATTTTTGACCGCATGCCCGAGGGCGCATTTCGCAACGTTCTGCCGGGTCGGCTACCTTTTTCCCATACCGGGCTTCACCGGGTCCGTCCTGTTTTCTGAGCGCCTGGCTCCGTCGTTTTGCAGTCTGCCGCGGCACTGCCGATGCTGCGCGTCGACAGGGCGGCATCAACCAGGTTCGCCGTGAGTCCGTCTTCCCTCCCTATTTGGCAAGCAACGCCGTTGCTTCGTCGCAGTGCAGGCTACACCCTGGCACACCGCCTGCTTACTTCTACAGTGGAGAGAGAAAAATGGACGCATGCAACTGGCAACTCAAGCGCAACTGTTCGCTCGCACCACTCCAGCTCGGCTATGCCTACGCGGTACTGTGCGGCATGTCGCTGTTTGTGGCAGCGCCTTTCGCTGTGTTGCACGGCGCCTGGCAGGTGCTGGTCTTTGCGTTTGCGGAATTGGGCGCCGCCGGGATTGCGTTCCTGCATTACGCGCGCCACGCCACCGACCGCGAGCAAGTGACCCTGACCGATGACTGGCTGCTGGTGGAGCGCGAACTGGGCATGCACAAGGAACTGTTGCGGCTCGACTCCCGGCGTGCGCGCGTGATGGCCGATGGCAACGGGCGAGATCTGGTGCGCATCGAGGCCGATGGCGTCAAGGTGCAGGTCGGGCGCTTCGTGACCGAGGCGAAGCGCCGTCGCTTTGCCGAAGAATTGCGCGGCGCCCTGCGTCAGGCCCCGTTCTCCGGTCTCGGTGCGGCGGGTCGGTAGCGACATCCGCAGTTTCGTGAACGTTCACATCCTTCTTCACTCGACTCCTTCAGACCCTTTTATCCAACACTTAACGCCGGCCTCGGCCACGTGCCGGCTATGCAGTCATGAAGACCGAAGCCGCTTCTCCATCATCGCGCATGCCCTGGGGTACCTATCTGGAACTTGCCCGCCCGGCCCAAGTGGCCGCTGCGGCAGCAGATGTGCTCGCCGGCGGACTGCTCGCCTATGCGCTGGCTCGGCCGGGCTCGATCGGATGGCTGGCCTGGGTCCTGGCCTCGAGCATGCTGCTCTATGCGGGCGGAGCCGTGCTCCATGCGTGCTGCGAACAGGAACGCGGCACCCTGTTGCCGGGACTCGCCCTCCTCGCCGCCGGCATTGTGTGCGCGACCGTCGTCAACACTTCAAGCGGGGTCCTGGCGACCCTCATTGCAGTCCATGCGATGCTGTACAACGTCGTAGCACGGCACCGGCCAGTGCTCGGCCCGCTTTGCATGGGGGCATGCCGTGCCCTGAACTTCCTGCTCGGCTTGAGTCTGAGTCCTCCGCTGCTGGGCAGCTGGTGGCCGCTGATGCTGCTTCCCTTCCTGCTTACGTCAGCGACCATGGCCTTCAAGCTGCATCGACGGTATGGCGATATGCGCTGGACGGCCAGGGGTTCCACCGTGATGTTGCTGGGTGTGACAGGCGGCGTGTTCCTGCTGGGGATCGAGCACGAGTTCCAGCTCCTGATGGCGCTGCCTTTCATTGCCTGCTTCCTGGCCCGCTCCTGGCCGCCGTTCCTGCGCGCTTCGCTGCTGTCGGAACCGGAGCTGGCCGGGGCCGCCGCCCACTCGGGAATGATTTCGCTGATCTGCCTGAACGCGGCGATCGCGGCCGGCTTCGGCGGTCTGGTATTCGGCGCCTGCGTGCTGCTGTTGCAACCCGTGTCGCTTTCCCTCGGGCGGCGCTTTGCGCCTGCCTGACACGCTACCCGGCGTCGCCCTGTTCGGCCCGCTCCCAGTGCGCTGCCGGACCGGCAACGACGATGAAGATCGGATGCGCATCCGGCTGCACCTGATCGCGCAAGGCTTCATGCATTGCCGGACAGCGCTGCGCCAGCTTGCGCAGCAAATGCCGCCACTCGCAGTCGAGCTGGCCGTCGCTGACCGTCATGAAAGGAACCGGTTCGGTAGCCGCCACGCAAGCGTGCGCACCATCGGGCGTAACATTGCGCGTGACATCGTGCACGGCGTCGCGCACGATCTTGCTCTCGTCGAATGCATAGCCGCGCCGGCGCGCTTCGAGCACCACCTGCCTCAGATAGGTACCGATGGCCGTGACCGGATCCGCGGTTTCACGAAAGCGCTGCAGTTGCGGATGGCGCGTGTAACCTCTGGTCAGTCCGAGCAACACCTTCTGCGCAAGCAGCCCCTCGCGCCAAAGGGCAACCAGGCCCTTGGCGTCCAGATACTTCGGATGTAATGACCACAATCTCACGCGCTCTCCTTTTCGCACACCGTCCTGCCACGGCCCACGCGACATTCCGCCTCATGTTCTTGCAGCACCTGAACACGACGGACGGAACCGTTTGCACCATCGGGCTAGAATCGGCCAGATCTGAACTGAATGACCGGAGTAGATCATGACTTCATTTTCCGTGCTCGACCTCGCCCCCATCCCCGAGGGCAGCGATGCGGCACAGGCACTGCATCGTTCGCTCGATCTGGCGCGTCACTGCGAAGCCCTCGGCTATCACCGCTTCTGGCTGGCCGAACACCACGGCATGCCGGGCATCGCCAGCGCCGCCACGGCGGTCGTGATCTGCCATGTCGCCGGTGGAACAAGCACGATACGCGTGGGTGCCGGCGGCATCATGCTGCCCAATCACGCGCCGCTGGTCGTGGCCGAACAGTTCGGCACGCTGGCTTCGCTCTTTCCCGGCCGCATCGACCTCGGCCTCGGGCGCGCGCCCGGCACCGATCCGGTCACCTCGCGTGCATTGCGGCGCACGCTGGAAAGCGACCCGGAGCAGTTTCCGCAGGATGTGGTGGAGCTGATGAATTACTTCAAGCCGGGTTCCGGCGGCCAGCGCGTGCGCGCCGTGCCGGGCGAGGGACTGAATGTTCCGTTCTGGATCCTCGGTTCCAGCCTGTTCGGCGCGCAGCTCGCCGCGCGTCTGGGCCTTCCCTTCGCTTTCGCCTCGCACTTTGCGCCGATGCAGATGATGGAAGCGATTTCCCTGTATCGCGGACTGTTCCGCCCCTCCGAGCAACTGGACAAGCCGTACGTAATGCTCGGTTACAACATCTGCGCCGCCGACAGCGATGCCGAAGCCCTGCGCCTGTTCAGCTCCACGCAGCAGGCCTTCGTCCGGCTGCGCAGCGGCCGGCCAGGCAAGCTGCCGCCACCGGTCGAGGGCTACTTCGATACCCTGGATGAATCGCAACGCGTCATTCTCGCCCATACGCTGTCCTGCTCGGCAGTGGGCTCGCCCGATACCGTCCATGCCATGACGAAGGATTTCCTGGAACAGACCGAAGCCGACGAGCTGATGATCGTGGCGCAGATCCATGACCACGACGCGCGCAAGCACTCCTACGCGATTGCTGCCGATGTCATGCGCCGGCTCGGCGCCACGGCCTGAGAGCCTTTACAGTGGCTTACGAAGGGAGAGACTGGAGGGCGAACACGAAGAGCGCGCACTCAGGTGCGATGCTCATCCGCGTCATTCGCAACGAAATCGGATTGCCGGACAGACGTGATCCGGCAATGTTGAATGTGTTGCGGACGCCTAAGGCCTTTGTGGCAGCCGGCACTTGCAGCACGCACCCACCGGCCAGCGAACCGCCCGCTCCGGGACGAGGAAGGGCGCTTCAACGTCAGTGAAGGCTCGGTCGCCCGCCCTCTCCGGGCACGCCGCCAATGGACGACGAAGCGGAGGTGGAAGGATCGGCTGCATGCCCATCACCCTGCCCGTGCATGCCGCTCTCCGACTCGAACCGCCGCGCTTCCTGCTTCGTGGTTTCAGTCACATGCCGGACCGATTCCCTTAAGTTTTCGGCCTGCTCGCGGCCGGTTTCCCTGGCGCGCTCCATCAGGTCATCCCGTGTACGCCCCATCAGCTCGTCCTCCCGCCGCGTGGCCGGGAAGGCCGCCCCGAGGGCCGCACCGATCGCCATCCCGAGCACGCCGCTCATCAGCGGCTGCTCCTCGACCATGGTGCTGAAGGTGTCTCGCGTGCGGTGGTAGCGCTCCTGGGAACGATGACCGATGTCGCCCATGCGCTCGCTCATGCGCGCGCGCGTGTTGCCGGCCGAGTCGTGCATGCGCGAGCTGGCTTCGCGTGCGCGTCCGCTCAGGGACGAGGCGGTCTCGCTGATGCGATGGCGCAGCTGACTCGCCTTGCCGGAGATGCGATGGCCGGCATCGGTCACCTTCGATGCCGCCTTGTGCATGCGGCCTTCGGAAGTTCCTTCCTCGTCGGCCGCCATGTCGGCGCCATAAGCGCTGGCAAAGTCGCTTTCATATTCTGCGTCGCGACGTGCGGTCGAGTAGCGCGGGTTCTGGCCGGTGGCCGCCAGCCAAGCGATGCCGATGCCGATCAGCGTCACCGGCAGCGGATTGTTGCGTACCGCGTTACCCAGATTGCTGCCGAAATCCGCCGGCAGGCTGGTGCGCGCATAGTTGAACGCCTGATCCATCATCTGGCCGGGCGTGAGCTTGCTCTGGATGGCCTCCAGGGTATGCCCGAGATCGGCCCGGGTGCGCTCGACGTCGTCGGCGATTTCGTCGGGGTGGCGGTTGTCTTCGTCGGCTCTCATCGCGATCCTCCGGTGGCGACATTCTTGTCACGTTTCAAGGAATCCATGGTCTTGCGCGGCATCAGATTGTCGGCCTTGAGCTTGGAGCTGCCGCCCTTGAGCATGGCGTAGCCGATCAATGCGATCACCACGCCCACGATCAGCGGTGCCAGCCATGGCGCCATCTCGGGCGGCAAAAGCATGGCCACGCCGGCCACCAGCGCCTGCAGCAGGATGAACAGGCCGGCCAGAAGGACCGCGGCGCCGATGGCCACCGAAGTCAGGCCGGTTTGCGCACTCGAAATGTTCTGTGACATTTCCGAGCGCGCGAGCGCGATTTCCTTGCGTACGAGGTCCACCGTTTCCCGGGTCAGGTCCGAAAACAGGCTGCCTAGTGATCTGTCATTCCTATCGATTGCCATGAGTGCCTCCAGATGGTTGTGTGCCGCCGCCGGAAGAAGGCGGGACACTGAGATTGCCGTTGGCGCTGCTGCCGGCGACACCCTCGATGCCGCCGGTGCCGGCAGCACCGCTTGCGCCCGGTGGAACGCGCGTCACTTCACCGCGCGGGACCCGGGTAATACGCTCGTCGCTCGCTGTCGGCGATTCGGTCACCGGCAAGTCTTCATTCATTCGGGAACGTGCTTCGCTGCGACTTTCACGATCGATGTCGTCATGAAAGTCACCGCGCATGTCGTGATGCAAGTCGCTGTGAAAGTCATCGTGCCTGTCGTCGTAGCTGCTGCCGGAGGTCAGGCCGAAGCCGCGCCCCGACGATGCATAACGGTGCTGCGACGAGCTCCTCAGGAAACGCGACAGCAGAAAGCCCACGGCCACGGCTCCCGCGAACAGAGCGCCGGGAGCGCGCCGCCCCAGGTCCTCCGCTTCGCGCAGAAGCGACTCGGCATCCTTGTCGCGCAGCTGCCGTCCGAAGCCCTCGAGCCGCTCGGCCGCCATGCCGATGTAGCGACCGGCTTCGGACCTCCCTTCTCCCTGCAACCTGCCGGCGGTTTCGCGGAAAGCGCCCGCGACACCTTCCATCTGGTCCGCCGCTGTGCCCTTGTGCTCATCGAACATCGCGCGCCCCTGTTCCTTGGCGCGCCCCGTCACGTCGTGCGCAGCCTGCTTCGCCTGATCACTCATGCGGGAGGCCGTGGCACGCATGTCGCCTTCGTCCCGCGCATACTCGCGCGGTGTTTCCTCGTCGTGATTCGCCATTGAAATCACTCCTCTTCCTGGCCGATGGGTTCTGGCAAGTCGTGGGCAGACGCATGCCGGACAGGCAGCAGTTACAGCCGGACAGCCAGCGTGGTTATCGTTTGAGCATCAAAGGCTTCCGGCGTTCACCCCGAATGCAAACATTCGCGCCGCCGGCCACGCACTGTCTTGGCTCGATCGGGGCCCGCACTTCTCGAACAGGCCCTTCACCCATCTTGCATTTCGCCCAGGGCATTGCGGACATGCATGCACGACAGGACAGTCGGCCGTACCGATTTACCTGCCTGACGCCGCAACGCGCCCTTCCCGGCGCGCTTGTCCTTCGCCAACGTGCCGCGGACGGTCCGGCTGCACCGGGCATTGCGGGAAGAACCGGCTTCAGGCTGTCATTTCCGCGCGGACATCGCTCCCGTCGTCACGCATGGTCATGACGACCATGTCAAGAGCGGTGCCGTTACCCGCGATGACAAGCGCGAGCCGGCCCGTCCGCAGGCGCGCGACTGCTTGCGCGTGCGAATTTCGGCAGGTTTGCCGGTCGGGGACATGCCCGGCCACCCTTCGCTCCGGATCGAATCCGGGGGAAACACCGCGATGCTTTTCGGGCCAGCGGTACGGCCTTCACGCC
>JAEZHR010000025.1 GCA_023416415.1 Pseudomonadota bacterium | reverse complement strand
CGGCGATAGGTTTCCTTCACCACGCCGCCGCAGTTCGGGCAGGGCGTCTTCAGCGTCGCATAGTCGCCGGGGATGGTGTCACTGTTGTATTCCTTGGCGCGCTTGACGATGATCTGGGTCATCTGCGCGATCTCGCGCATGAACTCCTCACGGCTCATCTTGCCGCGCTCCATCTGCGCGAGCTTGTACTCCCACTCGCCGGTCAGCTCGGGGGCGGTCAGTTCCTCCACACCCAGGCCGCGCAGCAGCGTCATCAGCTGGAAGGCCTTGGCCGTCGGGATCAGCTCGCGGCCTTCGCGCAGAAGGTATTTTTCATTGATCAGGCCTTCGATGATGGCTGCCCGCGTGGCCGGCGTGCCGAGTCCCTTGCCCGCCATGGCCTCGCGCAAACCCTCGTCCTCGACCAGCTTGCCGGCGCCTTCCATGGCCGACAGCAGCGTCGCTTCGGTGTAGCGCGCTGGCGGCTTGGTGACCAGTGCGTTGGCCGTGACCTTGTCGGTTTGCACGGCTTCGCCTGGGGCGACCGGGACCAGCGTGCCGCTGCCTTCCTTGTCGTCGCCAGCGGCTTCCTTGCCGTAGATCGCCAGCCAGCCGGGGTTGGTCATGACCTTGCCTTCGGTCTTGAACTGGTGGCCGGAAACTTCCGTGTAGCGCGTCGTGACCTGGAACTCGGCGGCAGGGAAGACCACGGCCATGAAGCGGCGCACGACCAGGTCATACAGCTTCTGCTCCGGTTCCGACAGGCTCTTCGGTGCCTGGGTGGTCGGAATGATCGCGAAGTGGTCGCTGATCTTGGAGTTGTCAAAGATGCGCTTGTTCGGCTTGACCCAGTTGTTGTTCAGGATCTGCTTGGCAAACTGATGATAGTTGTTGTTCTCGGCGACCGAGTCCAATGTCTGGCGCACAGTCTGCAGGTAGTCTTCAGGCAGATGGCGCGAATCGGTACGGGGGTAGGTCAGTACCTTGTGCTTTTCATACAGCGCCTGTGCCAGTCCGAGTGTGTTCTTGGCCGAAAAGCCGAAACGGGCGTTGGCCTCGCGCTGCAGGCTGGTCAGATCGAACAGGGCCGGCGCCATTTGCGTGGTCGGCTTCGATTCCTCGGTCACCGAACCCGAACGGCCGCGGCAGGCGGCGACGATGGATTCGGCGGCAGCCTTGCTCCACAGACGTTCCGCGCGCCTTTCCGGATCGGTTTCGTCCTTCCTGAACTTGGTATCGAGCCAGCGGCCTTCGTAGATGCCGGCCGCGCACACGAACTCGGCACGGACTTCCCAGTAGTCGCGCGGGACGAACTTCTTGATCTTCTCTTCGCGCTCGACCACGATCGACAAGGTCGGCGTCTGCACGCGCCCGACCGTGGTGAGATAGAAGCCGCCTTCCTTGGAATTGAAGGCGGTCATGGCGCGCGTGCCGTTGATGCCGATCAGCCAGTCGGCCTCGCTGCGGCAGCGTGCGGCATCGGCCAGCGGCAGCATGTCCTGATCGTCGCGCAGGCGGGCAAAGCCATCACGGATTGCATTTGGCGTCATCGACTGCAGCCACAGCCGCTTGATCGGCTGCTTCGCCTTCGCATACTGCACGATCAGGCGGAAGATCAGCTCGCCCTCGCGCCCCGCGTCGCAGGCGTTGATCAGCGCACTGACGTCCTTGCGCCTGATCAGCTTGTTCAAGACTTTCAGGCGCGACTCGGTCTTGGCGATCGGATTGAGCGCGAAATGCGGCGGAATGACCGGCAGGTGGGTGAAGCTCCATTTGCCCCGCTTGACGTCGTACTCTTCCGGCGCGGCAATCTCAACGAGATGACCGACCGCCGACGACAGCACGTATTCGTCCGATTCGAAGTACTCATCGTGCTTGGTGAAGCCGCCCAGCGCCTTCGCGATGTCGTTCGCGACAGAGGGCTTCTCTGCAATGATGAGGGTCTTGGTCATAATGAATAGAGTTGGTGGGTCCGGGAGATACGGTGCTGGACAATGCGGGAGCGCCAGCGTTCAGGGGGATTGTCATTCGGCAAACCCTGTCGACATGCCAATCGCCGTCGAATTGCGGCCAATGATAAGCGTGGTTCCGCGAAGACCGCAAGGAGGGCGGTTCAACCGGCGCGCCACCGGGACAGCGGCGCAGGGAGGCGCGATCGTGGAGGGGATGTCAGTGCAGCAGGCGCGGTTCCGTGTCGTCTTCTTCAGAAAACAGTTCGTCGAAAATCAGGCCATCGGGCTCCTTGCCCTGGCTCCACATGACCATCAGCACGATGACCTTGAGCTTGTCGAGCGACACCTGGCCTTCGCCTTCGCTGGCTGCGAGTGCCCGCTCGATGATGATTTCGCGCTGAACCGAGTCGATGAGATTGGCCGCTTCGAGAAATTGCAGGAATCCGGTCGCTTCGGTACCGAGCGCATCGAGCTCGCTCTGTACGTAGAAGCGCGTGCCGGTCGAGGAAATCACGGGTTCGGAACGGCCGTCGGACAAGGCATTGGTGGCTTCGGCCAGATCGGTCAGCCAGCCGATGGCCCTGGAAATTTCATCCTCCTCGAAACCGATGGCGGACAGCTTCTTCATCAGCGCTTCCGAATCCGGACAGGCTTCGGGCCGGTAGTAGGTTTCGTAGAGATAAACGAGAACGTCGAACATGATTTACGGTTCAGTTGGGACCGCCTCGCCGCGAGAGGCGCTGCGGCCGGGTTGATGACACTCTCGTCATGCAACTCTTTATTGCAGTGCGTTTCATCTGCAACCAAGAGGGCGCCATGCCAGGTTCGATACTCGACACAACACTTACAGCATATCCCAAAACCGGTGCAGTCGACAGCGCACGGAGCGATCAGCGTGTTGCGAGGCGACACACCTTGCCGCCCGGTAGCGTTTCGATCATGCCATTCAACTCAAGCTCGAGCAGACGCGCTTGCACCTCAGCCATGTCGAGTTGCCAGCGTGCCGACAGCTCGTCCGGCGCCACCGGGTCGTGGCCAAGTGCATCGAGCATGCGCGCGGTATCGGGATGGCAGGCGTCAGGGACGGGGGGCTGCATGGTGGTGCTTGCGCGGGAGCGGGAAGTCATTCGCAGTTCTTCCAGCACGTCTTGCGCACATTCGACCAGCTTGGCCCCCTGCCGGATCAGAAGATGGCAGCCCTTGGCCAGCGGCGAATGAATCGAGCCGGGGATGGCGAAAACATCCCGGCCTTGTTCGGCTGCCATGCGCGCCGTGATGAGCGATCCCGAGCGCGCAGCGGCCTCCACCACCAGCACGCCTTGCGCCAGGCCCGAGATGATGCGATTGCGGCGTGGGAAATTCGCGGCAAGCGCGGGCGTGCCCAAAGGGTATTCGCTGAGCACGCAGCCGCGCGCGCAGATCGCCTGCGCGAGATCGCGATTGCGCGCCGGGTAGATGATGTCGGCGCCGGTTCCGATGACGGCGATGGTGGAGCCGGCCCCGTCCAATGCGCCGCGATGCGCGGCAGAGTCGATTCCGAGCGCAAGTCCGGAGATGATCGTCAATCCGGACTGGCTCAGGGCGCGAGAAAAATGTTCGGCGTTGAGCATGCCTTGGCTTGTCGCATTGCGACTGCCTACCACGGCTACGGCAGGGGTCTGCAGCAGCTCAATGCGTCCCTTGGCATAGAGCATCAGCGGCGGGTCAGGGATGTCGAGCAGGTCAGCAGGATAGGCCGGGTCGGCGAGCGTCAGGACGGTCTGCCCGTCTGCGGCGTCCCAGGCAGTGGTGCGGTCGATCAAGGCGTGCAAGGCCGCGTCCGGGGGCGCGAGCAATGCGTTCGCCGCGCGCTGCCCGGCGACTTCGCACAGGCGGGCGTGGGAGGCGGAGAAGATGTTTTCCGGAAGACCGAATTGCCTTAGCAGCTTGTGTGCCGTGGTAATTCCGATGCCGGGCGTGCGCTCGAGGCGCAGCCATGCTGCAAGTTCGACATGGCGCTCCGGGTCGGCCATGCCGGCGGGCTTATTCCGGCGTGCGCGCCAGGTCACCCACCCGGACGCCGTCGCTGACTTCCATCACGAGCCCGTATGAGACCTTGTCGAAGACACGGAACACGAAGAGAGTGCCGTAGCGATGATCGGGGAGCTGCACCACCCGCTTGTCGGACCCGCTGAACCAGCCGGTCTGCTTTGAGGTCGTACGGTCGATGGTTGTACCACCGAAACGGTACAGGTCGAGCACATGGCCGACTTCAAGGCCGTGCGCGCTGCCACGATTAATCGTCACGACCTGGTTCTGGCCGGCCTGGGAGACGCCGCCATATACAGAGGCGATGCGCGCGTTGCCCTCGCCCTCGGGCGGTCGCGGTACATAGTTCATCGGCGTGGGTTTCGGCTGCGGCAACAGGCGATCGCCGATGCCGATTTCCTGCTTGACGCTGGTCACGCGCAGCGCGTGGGCTTCGTCTGCCGCACGACCGGCACGCACCAGCTCGGCCGTGCCGAGGTAGGTGGCTTCGTAGCCGAGAATGCCGCCGGTTTCCGGATCGCGCAGTGCGGTGGCCGGACGGAAAATCTGGAAATGGGCATTGCCGCCAAGGTCGCCGATCGCATAGGCTGTATCACCTGCGCCTAGCATGACCCGCTCTTCACGCGCGGCGACGACATGTGCCGCGCTGTTCAAATCGGTTTCACCGACGATCAGCGGTTGCGCGAGGAAGGGTTCGATCAGATGCGCCTGGATGGTCGGAATGGCATGCCGTTCCAGATCGGAGGCGCGCACCTGCGGCGATAGTTTCAAGGTTGGAATCCCGTATGCGGTGCCACCGGACCCGGCGGCATCACCCAGGTGCAGGCGACCGGCGACGCGATCGAAATAGACGATCTGTCCGGGATAAATCCAGTGCGGGTCGCGGATTTCGTCGCGGTTCATGCCCCAGACCTTGGGCCAGCACCACGGATTGGCGAGAAATCGCCCGGAGATGTCCCACAGGGTATCGCCTCGCACGACGGTATGCTGGTTCGGGGCGTCGGGACGGAACGCACAGCGCGCAGAGCCGGTTTCCTCGGCTTGTGCGTGCAGCGGCAGGGCCGACGCAAGGGCGAGAATGAAGGCGGCTGTGCTAAACTTTTTCATGTTCTGTCCAGTGGGACTGCCCGTTTTTCGCGGACACTGCAAGCGCTTGTCCTGATGCAGCGAAATGCCGGGCAAATCTTGTCAAAGCGAATCAAATTCTGCACATAAATCCTTGACCTAGCAAGAGAAACGCCTAGGTCTGCCGGGTGATCTGTTGCACAAAAGCTGTTCTATGGCCCTGTTACCCATCCTCCGCTATCCCGATCCGCGCCTGCACAAGGTGGCCAAGCCGGTCGCCGTGTTTGATGCGCGTCTGAAAAATCTTGCGGCTGACATGGCTGAAACCATGTATGCCGCACCAGGTGTCGGCTTGGCTGCGACCCAGGTCGACGTGCACGAGCAGGTGATCGTGATCGACGTCTCTGAAACCCACGACCAGCTACGTGTGTTCGTGAATCCCGGAATCGTCTGGGCCAGCGAGGAAAGGCAGGTCTACGACGAAGGCTGTCTGTCGGTGCCGGGCATCTATGACGGCGTTGAGCGCCCGGCGCGCGTGAAGGTGCGCGCTTGGGATGTCTCGGGCAAGGAATTCGAACTGGAAGCCGACGGCCTGCTCGCGGTCTGCATCCAGCACGAGATGGATCATCTCAAGGGCAAGGTTTTTGTCGAGTATCTGTCGCCGCTGAAGCGCAATCGCATCAAGACCAGGCTCTTGAAGGAAGAGCGTGAGATGGCGCGTGAAAGAAAGCGCGCTGTTGAACGCTGATCAACTCATGCGCGATGTGTCGTTTGGCACGCTGCGCGCAATACGCCATCCATGAAAGCCATTTTTGCCGGCACCCCCGAGTTTGCCGCGGTTGCCCTGCGCGCCCTGCTGGATGCGGGCTTCGAGATACCTCTGGTCCTGACCCAGCCCGATCGGCCCGCCGGGCGTGGCATGCAACTGCAGGCGTCTCCCGTCAAGCAGCTGGCGCTTCAGCACGACATCCCCGTCGTGCAACCGGTCTCGCTGCGCCTGGACGGGAAACATCCGGAGGTCGCGCGCGAAGCCCACGAACTGCTGCGCGCCACGCCGCACGACGTGATGGTGGTGGCAGCCTATGGGCTGATTCTGCCGCGCTCGGTGCTCGATATTGCTCCGCGCGGTTGCATCAACATCCACGCCGCGCTGCTGCCGCGCTGGCGCGGCGCTGCGCCGATCCATCGTGCGATTGAAGCGGGCGATGCCGAAACGGGCGTGACCATCATGCAGATGGACGAAGGACTGGACACCGGAGCCATACTGGCAAAGCGCTCAATGCCGATTGCCCCTGACG
>JAEZHR010000368.1 GCA_023416415.1 Pseudomonadota bacterium | reverse complement strand
GTATTACCTTGGCTTCGTAATTCTCAGCGACGACATTAACGAAGCTCGCCCGCTGCTGGAGCAACGTCTCAAGGAAGCCTCGCCGCAAGGCCGCATTGCCCAGGCCTTCCAGGTTCAGCGCATGCTGCTGCGCGCCAAAGACAAGGAGGCCGCGTTCACTCTGCTTGAGAAGGTGCTCTCGCCCTATCTTGAAACCCCGGAAATCCGCCTTGCGCTCTCGCAGGCTGCCCTTGCAGCCGGCAAGCTCGATCGCGCACGACAGGAAGCGCGCGCAGCTCTGGAGGCCAAACCGGATTCGGAACTCGCCGTTCTCAGTCTGGCCCAGGCCACGGTGGACAAGAACGAAGCTTCGGCGCTGATCGCCGAATTCCTGAAGCGCCAGCCGCAATCGCGCGAAGTGCGCCTGGCCCATGCGCGCCAGTTGATAGAACTGCAGGACTACGACAAGGCGCGCAGCGAGTTCGAACGCCTGCTGCAGAACGACCCGCAGGACTTGACTTCGCTCTATGCGCTGGGGGTGCTCGGTGTGCAAACCGGAGACCTCGATACCGCCGAAAGTTACCTGATGCGTTACCTCGACGCTATCGAGCACAGCCCCGACCACGAACGCGATCCGGCCCAGGCCATGCTGCTGCTTGCTCAGATTGCCGAAGAACGCAAGGACACCGACGCCCTGCTCAAGTGGCTTGGCCGCATCGAGTCGGGAGAAGTCTATGTGCAGGCTCAGGTGCGACGTGCCCAAGTCATGGCCAGACGCGGCGAGCTCGACGCTGCACGGCAGTTGCTGGCAAAAGTTGAAGCCGGAAGCGAGCGCGACGATGTGCTACTGATCACCGCCGAGGCCCAACTGCTGCGCGAAGCCAATCGCCTCGACGAAGCCATGCTGGTGTTTCAGGATGGTCTGAAGCAGATTCCGGACAACACCGACCTGCTCTATGACTATGCGATGCTGGCCGAGAAAAAGGGTGACCTGCAGCAGATGGAACAGTCGTTGCGCCGGATCATCGAAATCGCGCCCGAACATCACCACGCCTACAACGCCCTCGGTTACTCCCTGGCGGACCGCAACCTGCGTCTCGAGGAAGCGCACGCGCTCATCAAGAAGGCACTGGACATGGCACCGGAAGACGCCTTCATCATCGACAGCATGGGCTGGGTCGAGTACCGTCTTGGACGCCTCGAAGAAGCCGAGCGCTGGCTGCGGCGCGCCTATGCGCTGCGCCCCGACGCCGAAATCGCCATTCATCTCGGTGAAGTGCTGTGGGTCAAGGGCGACCGCGAAGCGGCCCAGCAACTCTGGCGCGAGGCCCAAGCCAAAGATCCGCAGAACGACGTACTCAAGAACACGCTCGCCCGTCTGAACGCGTCGCTATGATCGGTATCCCCGTACGTGCTGCCGCCATGGTGGCGCTCCCTCTACTGCTGGGCGGCTGCGCTGCATGGCAACCCGCATCACTCCCGCCCTCCGTCGCGCAAGCGGCGCGCAGTTTCCACCCGTCCCTGGCCGCCACTGGACGGCTCTCGGTACGCTATGAAGATCGCAGCGGCCCGCAAGCCCTGCACGGAAGTTTCCAATGGAACCAGGTTCCGGACGAAACGCACATCACCCTGCTGTCCCCGCTTGGCCAGACCGTGGCGCGCATCGCTGTGACTCCGGCCGGCGCGGTGCTGGAACAGGCAAGTCGCCCACCACTCGACGCCGGCAACGCCGACGCCCTGACGGCGCAAGCATTGGGCTGGCCACTCCCGGTTGCCGGACTGCGCGACTGGCTGCAGGGGTTCGGCAGTGACGCCCGAGGACGGTCCTTCGTTGCTTCGCCGCAGTCCGACACCTTCACGACCGCCGACGGCTGGCGTCTGCGCTACTCCACCTGGCAGGACGATGACCATGGCAGCGCCCGTCCGCGCCGCATCGACTTGGAACGTGATACCGCCGAAGCAGGCGCAGTCGCCATCCGCATCGTGATCGACACATGGCACCCACTCTGAACGCCTGCCCGGCACCGGCCAAACTCAACCTTTTCCTGCACGTCACCGGTCGCCGACCGGACGGCTACCACGCGCTGCAGTCGGTTTTCCAGCTGCTCGATCGCGCCGACCTGCTCGACTTCCAGGTGCGCACCGACGGTGCCGTCCGGCGTGTCACCGATGTCCCCGGCGTGCCGGAGCAGTCCGACCTGGTGGTGCGCGCCGCGCGCCTGCTACAGGAGCATGCGGACTGCCGCTTGGGGGCGGACATTGCGATCAACAAGCATTTGCCGATGGGCGGAGGCTTGGGTGGAGGCTCCTCGGATGCCGCGACCACGTTGATCGTACTGAACCACTTGTGGCAAACGGGGCTCTCACGCCAAGAGTTGATGACTCTCGGCCTGCGCCTGGGCGCGGATGTTCCGTTCTTCCTGTTCGGCACCAATGCGTTTGCCGAAGGTGTGGGCGAGGCGTTAACGGAAGTCAAGACACCGGACTGCTGGTATGTGGTGATCGAGCCCGGCGTGCAGGTGCCAACCGTGAAAATATTTTCCGACCCGCATTTGACAAGAGATACGAACACGGTCAGAATAGCGGACTTTTCCAAGGCACTCAGATTTCAGAGCAACTTCGGAAGGAACGATCTGCAAGCGGTTGCCACGCGGCTTTATGCGCAGATCGCCGAAGCGCTTGAATGGCTCGCGCAATTCGGCGATGCAAGGATGACCGGTTCCGGAGCATGCGTGTTTTGTGCGTTTGCCCGGGAACGCGATGCAGACGCAGTGATCAAGACTGCGATGCAATCCGGAAAGCCGCATTGGAAGACGTGGAAGGCAAAGGCGATAGAGCGTCATCCGCTCTCGCATTTGTTGCAATCATAGTGAAAGAATTCGTTTGGCGTCGCTCAGGTGATGGCGGCGCAGGACAGCAAGGTTGTGTAGGGGAGTCGCCAAGTTGGTCAAGGCACCGGATTTTGATTCCGGCACGCGAGGGTTCGAATCCTTCCTCCCCTGCCAAGTTACACCCATCGTGCGTCATATCCGCATTACGCACATGTCTCGCACCGCCCGGTAAGCCGGAACGTGCGTGCCACAGTCCCGAAGAAACAGGTGCCCCCCATGCGCAGCGAAGGCTTGATGGTTTTCACCGGCAATGCCAATCCCAAACTCGCAGCAGAAGTTGTCCGCCACCTCGGGATTCCACTCGGCAAAGCGCTCGTCGGACGTTTCTCGGACGGCGAAGTCCAGGTTGAAATCCAGGAAAATGTGCGCGGCAAG
Organism: Pseudomonadota bacterium; assembly: GCA_023416415.1. Lineage (GTDB taxonomy): Bacteria > Pseudomonadota > Gammaproteobacteria > Burkholderiales > Burkholderiaceae_D > Noviherbaspirillum. The sequence goes on along the minus strand of JAEZHR010000368.1, from coordinate 724 downwards.
CACGTCATGGTGCTCCAGTCGACCTGCGCGCCGACCAACGACAACCTGATGGAACTGATGGTGATGGTCGATGCGCTCAAGCGCGCCTCGGCACAGAGCATCACCGCTGCGATCCCCTATTTCGGCTATGCCCGCCAGGACCGCCGCCCGCGCTCCGCGCGTGTGGCCATCTCGGCCAAGGTTGTAGCCAACATGCTCGAAGTGGCGGGCGTCCAGCGCGTGGTGACGATGGACTTGCACGCCGACCAGATCCAGGGCTTCTTCGACATCCCGGTCGACAACATCTACGCTTCCCCGATCCTGCTCAGCGACCTGCGCGAAAAGAACTACGACAACCTGCTCGTGGTCTCGCCGGACGTTGGCGGTGTGGTGCGCGCACGTGCCCTGGCCAAGCAGCTCGGCTGCGACCTGGCGATCATCGACAAGCGCCGCCCCAAGGCCAACGTGGCCGAGGTCATGAATATCATCGGTGAAGTCGACGGCCGCAACTGCGTGATCATGGATGACATGATCGACACCGGTGGCACCCTGTGCAAGGCGGCCCAGGTCCTGAAGGAACGCGGCGCACAGCGCGTGTTTGCCTACTGCACGCACCCGGTGCTGTCGGGTGGTGCCGTGGCGCGCATCGCAGAATCGCAGCTCGATGAAGTGGTCGTCACCGACACCATTCCGCTGCGCGACGAAGCGCTGGCCTGCGGCGGCAAGTTCCGCCAGCTGTCCACCG
>JAEZHR010000346.1 GCA_023416415.1 Pseudomonadota bacterium | reverse complement strand
GGTTGAAATGGGCGGCGGTGCCGCAATTGCCGATCGCCTTGTTTAGCGTTGCGTGCCACTCGGCCTGCTGTTCGGGTAGGTCGAACTGTCGCCGCTGGTCACGCCGCTGGCTCCGGTGCCCGCGCCGGGTTCGTCACTGCTACGGTCCACAGCGCCGCTGCTCGACCCCGACGCGCCGGTGTCGGACGATCCGCCGCTCGTGCCCGAAGAGCCGCTGCCGTAGGTCCCGCTCGAACCCGAGGTACCGCTGTCGGAAGCGCCGCTGCTCGATCCCGAGGTACCCGAGCCCGTATCGGACGATCCGCCGCTCGTACCCGAAGAGCCGCTGCCGTAAGTCCCGCTCGATCCCGAGGTGCCGCTGTCGGAAGCGCCGCTGCTCGATCCCGACGACCCTGAGCTCATGTCGGAGGTACCGGTGGGGCCGGACAGCGAGCCCGAGGCGCCAGCGCTGCCCGAGGTATCGGAGCTGCCACGTGTACCGGAGGTGGCGGAGGAGCTGTCCTGCTGGCCGGACATGATCTCGGCCGCACGGCGCTCGACATCCGCTGCACGCTGGGGATCGGTGCTCATGCGAACGCCGGAATCCGAGCTCGACTGAGCAAATGCGGCGCCGCTTGCAAAAAGTGTGGAAACGAGAATGGCGATTGTTTGTTTCTTCATGGATTCTCCTTGCTGATTCAAGTTGACGGACGGCGCATGGCCATCCGCGTGATCGCACCAATGTTGGTAATCAGACTACTAGGACCAACAAGGCCGGCCACGGTTTCGCCTCTCTTGCTCCGAGATGTAACTTTATGCATCCCTTTCCTGCGATCCCTTCAACCCCGCTCGCATGTCCGCTCGCATGTCATTTGAACCGTGCGCTCTGCGCGTGAGCGTAACAAGCCAGCAACCAACTTTCAGTTCCGCTACGATAACGTTCCTGAAGACAATTCAGCTGTGCAGACATGGGCAAACTGCACACCAAGATTCACGCCCGACAAACAACTTCTGGGAAATACAATGAAAACCATCAAGACGGCCGTCGGAATCATCGCGGCTCTGATCGCCGGCAGTGCCGCGGCGCAAACATCGGTTACCTTCAGCGGTTTGGTTGACGCCTACGCCGGCTCGCGCCAGCTCAGCGGCCAGGCCAACAGCACCGCTGGCGTCAACAGCGGCGGCATGACGACCTCCTGGTTCGGCTTCAAGGGGAGCGAAGACCTGGGGCGCGGACTGAAGGCGGAATTCGCCCTGACCGGCTTCTTCCAGGTTGATGACGGGTCCAGCGGCCGTTTCGTTGGAGACACCCTCTTCTCGCGCGACGCCAACATCGCACTGGCCGGCGACTTCGGTCGCATCCAGCTCGGCCGTGGCCTCGCACCGAATTTCCTGCCGACGGTGCTGTTCAACCCCTTCGGCGACTCGTTTGCCTTCTCGCCGCTGGTGATCCACGCCAACGTGCCCACGTTCAATAACGCAGGTACCCTCGTGTGGAACAACGTGAATGCCGCCGACACGGGCTGGAGCAACGAGATCGTCTACTCCACGCCGAACTACAACGGCCTGAGCGCCAACGTGCACTACCAGTTCGGCGAACAGGCCGGCAAGCACGGCGTCAACAACGTCGGCGTGAACGCCCTCTACTTCAACGGCCCGGTGGGCTTGACCGCCTTCTATCACGATGCCGAGCTGTCGAACCCGGCCCCGGCCGTGCTCACCAATCGCCAGAAGGCCTTCATGCTGGGCGGCAGCTATGACTTCAAGGTGGTCAAGGCATTTGCGACCTGGCAGCGCAACCGCAACGACGCGGCGGCGACCGGTGCGGAAGTGTCGACCGACCGCCTTTACAGCCTCGGTCTGTCGGCACCGCTGGGCAAGGGCACAGCGATGCTGGCCTATGCCAACACGCGCAGCGAATCCCCGAGCGCGGCCGACGTCAAGCGCAATACCCTCTCGGTTGGCTACGACCACAATCTGTCGCCGCGCACCGACGTCTATGCCGTCGTGATGGCCGACAAGCTGACCCGCTTCGAGCGTGAAACCAGCTTCGGCGTCGGCATCCGCCACCCCTTCTGACGGCCCCCGACTCTGACCCGGAGCCGCCGTGCGCGGCCCCCGGGTCTTTCGCTTTCAGGCCGGGCGCATGCGCCCGGCACATCCACCTCATCGCATCGACGTTCCCGGCATGGGGACACCCACGGCTGCATGGCGCACTCGCGTTGCCAGCGCCTCGTTGGTCAGACATTCCGAGCGCGGCACCCGCTGCGCGACATGCGCGAAGAAGGCATCCAGCGTGCGCCAGATGCCAAGCTCCTCGAACTGCTTCGAATGCCCCCAGAGGTGGAACACGCCCCCGGTCGCGCAGGCATGATCGAACAATGCATACAAGCGCGCCACCCAGTCATCGTGCAGCATCGCCAGGCGCAGGCCGTCCATGCGCCGTGCCTGACTTCCGGCAGCTATGAAATTGCGAAAGTACACCGCGCGTACGTGCGGATAGAACTGGATGGTGGTCGGCATTTCGAAGAGACGGCCGCCTGCATCGAAGCGCAGGTTCATCGTGGTGCGCGCATAGGTGAAACGGCAGGCGCGCACCAGCTCGACATCGCGCCTGCGATACCGGCCGCCGGGATAGCAGAAACCATTGACCGGCACGCCAAGCATGTCTTCAAGCGCCTTCTTGCCATCGTTGATCTGGTGATAGGCGCGCCATACGTCCACCGTTTTCAGGTAGCGATGGTCATGCGTGTGCGAGCCGATCTCGAAGCGGTGCGCCAGTTGCCTGATTTCAGCGGCCGACATCACACGGTCGCCTTCGCAGTTGCGAACCGGGACGAAGAAGGTGCCGGCCAGGCCATGCCTGGCCAGCAGGTCGGCGGTCTTCAGATCGGCCGGATGGCCGTCATCGATCGAACATACAAATACGGGATGCATCCTGTGCTCCATTCAAGGGCCGCCGTGCTCAAGACGCCATTGCGGACCTCGCATAAGCCAGCTCGCTGGCCTTGCCCGGCAGCGCGGCCACCAGCGCGTGCCGACAGGCATCGACGAGTCCGGCCGCGGCACTGTCGAAGCTGTACTCGCGCACCAGGGAGAGGCTGCGGCGCGAGAAGCTCTCATACAGCGCGGCGTCGCTGAGCAGGCCCGCAGCGCGCTCGGCCCAGTGCTGGGCATCGAAATCGCAGACATAGCCGTTCTCGCCGTGCACGATGAGCACGCCGGCCGCCCCGGCATAGGGCGTCACGAGCACCGGCAGCCCCGAGGCGCAGGCCTCATTGGCGACCACGCCCCAGACATCGGCGTGAGTAGGAAAGAGGAAGACGCGCGCAGATGCGTACAGACGTGGCAGCTCCTTCTGCAATGCAAATCCGTGAAAGACGGAGTCGACCAGCGCGACGTGGCGCGCGGCCGCTTCCTTCAGGCGCGCTTGCTCGCTGCCGTCACCGACGAACAGGATGCTGACCCGGCGCCCCAGCTGGCGCGCCGTCTCGATCGCTACGCGCAGCGCGAACAGCGGCCCCTTGTCCGGCACCATGCGTCCGCAAAAGATCAGGTCGTATCGTTTCTCGACGCGCTGGATTTCATGCTGGTAGAGATCATTGTCGATGCACAGCCAGGACCTGAAGCAGTGCTGGGGAGCGACGCCGTAGCTTTCATACAATTGCTGCCCGCCCCTGCTGGCCGAGATGAAGGCGGCCGAGCGGGCGAACACTGCGCGACGCACCATGCGGTGGACGAAGGACAGCGACTGCTCCGACTGAAACGTGCCGTCAGTAAAGGGCACATGCGCGATGCCGCGCAAGGTGGCATAGCCGAAGGCGTACAACTGCGTCGGATTGAAACCGTCGGTGACGATCACATCGGGTGCAAAGCGGCGCAATGCCGGAATGACATCCGGATTGTTGTGGATATAGCGCCCTTCCTTGACGGTGCGGATGTGCTCGCGCAGGAATTCGTGCCCGAACTCGAACGGCGGCAGATCCCAATGCCGGTTGGGCTCGCGCCGCGAGCAGAAAATCACGCGCAGATCGATCCCGGGCGTACGCGCAATGCGCTGAAACACCGGAATGCGATACGGCGGAGGCTCGTTGGTCACGATAGAAATTTTTGTCATGTGGCCATGGTAAAACTGCCTGCAGTCACCACGATGACCAAAATCATGAACTGAAGGCGCCCGCACCACGGCTCGAACATGTTGAAAAGAAAAGGGGCCGCCCCGAGGGCGGCCCCGTGCACGTTTTCCGGCGCGAAGCTGGCGCGCTTACTTGAATTGCCAGGCGCGCACGTAGTTGATTTCGAACGAGTTCGACTTGCCCTGCGGCGTGCTGTTGTCCGGCGTACCGCTCGCGCTGCCGTACCACAGGTCCAGCATCAGGTACATCGGGTCGCCCATCGACACATTCAGGGTCAACACTTCCTTGCCGTTGAAGTAATAGGTCTGCTTGTTCGGCTCCCACTTCACCGCGTACTTGTTGAACGACTCCGACAGGTCCATCCCGGTGTCGTACTGGCGCGAACCCACCAGCTGTCCTTCGACATCGCCCTTCCATACCGTCGGTGCGTACGCTTGCGGACGGCGCACGCCTTGCGAATCGGTAAAGCCCCACGGCGCGGCACCGCCGGCATAGGCCTCCATCACATCCATTTCCGGACGGCGGGTGCCGATGTGATTGAACAACCAGAAGGCAGGCCAGGTACCCTTGCCCTTCGGCAGCTTGGCATCGATCTCGAAGTAACCGTAGGTCTGGTAATACTTGCCATCGGTATCGATGGTGCGGTTGAAGAAG